>MHII01000027.1:6479-17886 GCA_001817425.1 Candidatus Buchananbacteria bacterium RIFCSPHIGHO2_02_FULL_39_17
TAGCCAAGCCTCAAGTGACGATCAGACATCAGAAAACAATAATGATCAAGCCAGCACCAGCACGCCGCCAACAGCCGATTCAACCAGTCAAACCCCGCCGGGCAGTTTTGCCGCCAAAAAAGGCGACATTGTCATTAACGAAATTTTTCCCAACCCCATTGGGCCGGACAACCAAAATGAATTTATTGAAATTAAAAATATCAGCCCTTCACCCATTGATTTAACTAATTGGCAAATAAAAAACGCGGCCGGGCAAATATTTACTTTACCTTCCTTAACAATGACGCCGCAAAGCATTGTTGTTTTCTCTCGTCCGCAAACTAATTTAATCTTAAACAATAGCAAGGAAAAATTAAAACTTTACTCTCTAACCAACTTAATTATTGCTGGAGTGGAATATAAAACTAGCGCCCCCGAAAATCAAAGCTATCAAAAATCAAGTGACGGCAATTATTACTGGGGGCCAATTTCGCCTAATCAAGAAAATGAATTTGAGCCACCAGTTTTACCGGTGATTAATCTTGAATGGCCCAAGCAGGCAAAAATCAATGAAATAATTTCTTTTGATGCCTCGGATTCATATGATCCAAAAAATCGGCCTTTAACTTTCCGCTGGAATTTTGGCGATGGCCGCATGGCGAGTGGCACTTCTACTCGCCAAATCTATTTACAAACCGGCAATTATGAAATTTCCCTTTCGGCTATTGTTGACCAGACCGCCAGCACGACCCAAAAATTTAAAATAAAAATTTTAGACAATTCCCCAACAAATTCAAACCAAGCAACCGCCACGACAACAACGACTGAAACATTGCTTGTCTCAACTGATTTCAATCAAATTAAAACATGGCCAAATATATTTATTTCTGAATTTCTGCCTAATCCGGCCGGCCCTGACACGACTGATGAATTTATTGAAATTTTTAACGCGGAAAATTATGCCGTTGATTTAACCGGTTTTAAGTTAGACGACAATAATGGCGGCAGCCGGCCCTATCAAATTCCGCCAAAAACCATCACTCAGCCGAACCAATACCTCGCTTTTTATTCAAAACAAACCAAAATTGCCTTAAACAACGATACTGATTTAGTTCGTTTACTGGCACCAAGCGGCGAAATTATTGATCAAACTGAATATCAAGAATCTCAAGAAGGGGTCAGTTATGTTTTAGATGAAAATTTTGAATGGCAACAGACAAACACGCCAACGCCCGGGGAAATTAATGTCTTAAATTTAGAATCAAGAATTAAGAATCAAGAATTAAGTGAAGAGGAAGCGACGACAAGTACGCCAAGGGTTTTGGGCGCTTCTACCGAAAATAATCAGCAACCAGCTAATAAGCTTCGCTATTACCTCGCCGGCGCTTCGGCCTTGGTAATTTTAGGGATTGGCACGGTTTTGAAAATCAAAAACCGATAAATTCGCAAAGACGAACTCCGGGCTGAAAATCTGTTGTGAAAATCTTTCGCGGAGGTAAACTCCGCGCTGAAACCCATTCCTAATTAATTATATCTCCAAATTTTATTTCAGCGCGCGGCTTGTCCGCGCGTTTTAATTATGTTATAATCTAAACAAGAAATATTACTCAATTTTATGCCGCTAAAAAACAAAGTGACAATTATTGGTGCGGGCATGGTTGGTTCAACTGCCGCTTATAGCTTAGTCGCTTCTGATATTACCGAGGAAATTGCTTTAGTGGACATTAATCAGACCTTGGTTAAATGCCAAGTCATGGACTTGCAGCACTCCATGCCGTTTTGGGGTACGACTAAAATTAAAGTTGGCAGTTATGAAGATATTAAAGACAGCCGGGTGGTGGTGGTTTCCTGCGGCGCGGCACAAAAACCAGGTGAAACCAGAATTGATTTAGTCAAAAAAAATTCAGGGATTATGAAAGAAGTGGTGCCAAAAATTTTTGCCCAAAACCCAAATGTAATTTTACTGATGATTACTAACCCGGTTGATGTTTTGACCTACCAAGCCGTAAAAATGTTCCCCAAAAAAAAGAATAAAATTTTAGGTTCAGGGACAATTTTAGACTCCGCCCGCTTTAGATTTTTAATCAGTCAAACGTTAAAAGTCAATACGGCCAGCGTTCACGCTTACATTGTCGGCGAGCATGGCGATAGCGAAGTACCCCTTTGGAGCACGGCCGCCATTGGCAATACGCCGCTAACTCATTTCAAACAACTAACCGCCACTAAGAAAAAACAAATTTTTCACCAGGCGAGAAATGCCGCTTATACAATTATTGAAGGCAAGCAGTCAACTTATTACGCCATTGGCGCCGGCATTAATCAAATTATTCAGACTATTTTGTTCGACAAAAAAACGGTTCTGCCGCTTTCTCATTTAGTCGAAGGCGAATACGGCATCAAAGACATCTGCTTAAGCCTGCCGGTAATTTTAGGCGCCGGGGGCATTGTTTATCACATCAATCCTGAAATTTCTGCCTTAGAAAAAAAACAGCTTTGGCGCTCAGCCCAAACTTTAAAAAAAATCGCTAAAAATATTACCCTTTAAAATATGATTACCCAAATCAAAGGCAAAACCAACTGGTGGCAAATATTTATTTTAATTGCCATTACGGCTGTAGCCGTCTATTATATTAAAGACGCCTTGGCTAAACCTTTTGTTGACTGGCAAACCTACAACCAGGTCCGGGCGGCGGAAATAAAAGCCGAATTAAATCAATAGCTTAAACTCCCAAAAACACCTTTATGGAAAAAGGTGTTTTTTAATTAGTTCTCGCTGAATTTTTTTGAAAAATAACGATAATAAATGACTTTGGCTAATTCAGTGGTGAAAAAGTAAAGGCCAACTAAACCAAAAATAATTAAGAAATAATTAATTTTTAATGGGACAAAATGTAAAAATTTTTGCCCAAAACCGCTTAAGGGCAGAATAATTGCTGCCAGAGCCGCGGCTGAAGTCAGAATGGCAATCATGAGAGTGGTGGGCGTTGTCCAAAGGGCAAATTTTTTCGAACGAACCGAAAAAAGAAAAACTAACTCGGTCAAAATACTACCAATAAACCAACTTGTCTGCAAAACCGGCGGCGAAACCCGAGAAAAAATAGCAAAAAACATAAAATCAAAAATTGTACTAATCAAACCAAAAATCGTAGAAATAACCACAATTTCTTTTAAATTATATTTTTGCGGCCGCGCCACTTCATTTTTGTCAATCCGGTCGGTCGCAATGGCAATCATCGGAAAATCAGAAATCAAATTCAAAAGCAGGATTTGAATCGGCAACATCGGTAAGTAATTAACTAAAAGTGAAGCCAGGGCGACCGCGTAAAAATTGCCGAAGTTAGACGCCATAGTGGCTTTAATATATTTAATCGTGTTGGCAAAAACTCTTCTGCCTTCTTGAATGCCATCAATGATCACCCTTAAATCTTTTTGCAAAAGAATAATGTCAGCCGCGCCCCGGGCAACATGAGCGGCGCTGTCAACCACCAAAGAAACCCCGGACGCTTTGAGCGCAGGCGCGTCATTAATCCCCTCGCCTAAAAACCCGACTTCATGACCCGCCTGGAGCAACTTTAAAATATTAAATTTCTGCTCCGGCGTCACTCGGGCAAAAACCGCATACCGCTTCACCGCTTCCGGCCGCTCCTCAATTGGTAAATTAAAAAATTTTTCACCGCTGATGACTTTTGCCTTGGCGGCTAAACCGATTTTTTCGGCAACATAACTTGCCACTTCCAAACTATCACCGGTTAAAATTTTTAAATCAAGACCGAGTTTTTTGGCTTGAGCGACCGCCAAAAAAGCGCTTTTTTTAATTGGGTCCGTAAAGGCAATCGCGCCAATAAACTGCAAATTTTTTATCAATTCGTCATCTTGGGGCAACTTGTTCCCCGCCAGCTGCCTGCGAGCAACGGCCAAAACCCGCTGACCACTTTGTCCCTGCTGGACCAACCAAGCGCTGATCGCTTGAAATTTTTTCGGGGAAAGATTGTCACAATTTTTAATGACCGCTTCCGTCGCCCCGCGCACAATAATTTCCAAACTAGATTTTGATCTGCCAATCACGCTATTCCAGCGGTTAGTCGGATCAAAAGGTATTTCCCGAAAAATTTTATAAGCTGATATTTTTTCCTGATCCGGGCGAGTCAGTTTGTCAAAAACGGCGACATCAAACGGCTCCATTTTTTTCTTTTCCACCGCCGCGGCTAAATTGGCATATAAAATCGTCTGAGGTAATGAGCCAGAAAAAATTTCCGCCACGGAAAGCGAATTTTCCGTTAGGGTGCCGGTTTTATCCGTGCATAAAATATCAATCCCGCCTAAATCTTCAATGGCTGATAATCTTTTAACGACTACTTTCTTTCTTGCCAAACGAAGGGCGCCGCGGGAAAGCGAAAGAGTAATCACCACCGGTAGGGCTTCGGGAATAACACTAATCGCTAAAGCAATAGAAAATATCAATAAATTGCCGATTTCGGCTTCCCCGCCCTTAAGACCAACGTTAACTAAAAAAATAAAAATCAGGGTTAAAACCACTAATCTGATAATAAATTTGCTAAACCGAAAAATATTTTTAGAAAAGACGCTTTCCTTAACGGTCTCACTGGTTAAATGGGCAATTTTCCCTAAACTAGTTCTGTCGCCAGTCGCCAGCGTTAAACTCAGACCGCGGCCTTTGACCACCGTGGTACCGGAAAAAAGCAGGTTAACGCTTTGATAAATGTTTTTCGGCTGATTTTTTAAAATTTTACTGTCTTTATCAACCGCCGTTGATTCGCCGGAAATAATTGATTCATCAACCATTAAATTATCAGCTTCAAGCAACCGAAAATCAGCCGGAATATAGTCGCCCGTATCTAAAACCGCAATGTCACCCGGCGCTAAATCCCGCACGTCAATGGTTTGTTCCTGACCCTGACGCATCACCTTAACCCGGTTGACCATATATTGCTGCAACAATTTCAAAGCTCGTTCAGAACGAAATTCCTGATAGAAACTAAGGCTAGTGTTGATCAAAACAAAGAATAAAATCATCGCCGCATCAAACGGCTGGCGCAAAGCTAAGGCAATGACTCCGGCAGCTAAAAGCAAATAAATAAACGGCGAATTAATTTGCCGAAATAAAATTTCCCACCAGTAATTTTTTTTGCTGTCAATGTCGTTTCGCCCATACTCCGCCAGCCGCGCTTCCACTTCCAAATTGCTTAATCCCGTTAGTCGAGATTTCATCGCGGCTAACGCCTGACTGCCAGTAAGCGTGGCGTAATTAAAAATTTCTTTTTGATTAATGTGATTGTTCATTGAATTTAATTTTTAAATTTTAGATTTACGCTATTCCCACTCAATAAATAGTGCCGGGAGAATATGATGAACCAATCGGGTCACTGAAATTTATAAAAATATTTCAGTACTTGACAAAATAAACAATAAAGATTATTTTATACCCATAGAAGTGAAGTAAGGGTTGTGTTCTTTAAACAAGGAGAAATCTGATGAAAATCGCGCTCATTATAATTGGTATAATCGTAGGTCTTGTTTTGCTCTGGTGCCTCTGGCCACTCATAATCGTGTCAGGGCTTGGTGTGCTGCTAATTTATAGCGGCAACGTAGTCGGAATAGTGCTAGGTGCCATTCTCGTCATAGCCGGGATAAGCATCATGTTCCCTTGGTTCCATGTCCTCACTGACCCGCACGTAGATAGTGGCCCTCGAGGGCCTCATGGATAAGAGCAATAAAAACAGCCAAAACCACACCCGACTTTCACTAAACACAAGTGGAAGTCTTTTTTTAAATTATTCCCACTCAATCGTGCCCGGTGGTTTGTTAGTGATATCATAAAGCACGGCGTCAATACCGGGTGTTGCCACGATCTCTTTAACTAAGCGATTTAAAACATTTTTTGGCATGGGATAAAAATTCACGGTCATGGCTTCTTTGGATTCAACGGGCCGCAGAATAATCGTTTCACCACCGTGAAGCGTTAATGGCGATAGCACCACCGGAAACTGCCAAATTTTTTGATATAACCCGGCGGCTTTAATCTCTTGGGTTACGATGTTATCAACTTGACGCAAGAGGTCAAGTCGATCTTTAGTTAAAGCTGACGCTTTCAATCGAAAATTTCTCCGAGCCAATTGTTTAGGGAAACAAGCATAGACAACGCGGTTAATAGCGCGCACTTCATTAGTCAGACGAACAGAAGTATGGTGCAGTTTTTCCCAATTTAATTCACCGGTGATAAGAGCCGGATGGCGATAAGTCCGATTATCGCCCTGAACGCCAACACTACGAACTGGCAGCATTGTCACCCTAAAATCTTTACCTGCTGCGCGCTGTAAGTCCCGATTAATCTGCTCTAATTTTTCAATTTTTTCCCGGCCAGATGAGCAAAGGACACGAATGGCCAGTCCTGGTCCAGGGAAAGGGTGACGATTCAAAAGAGTGTTAGGCAACCCAAGTTTTCTGCCAATCGCCCTGACTTCATCTTTATAAAGTTCGGAAATAGGCTCGATTAAAGAACCTAAACGCATCAATTTTAAAATCTCTTTAACCCGGTTGTGGTGAGTTTTAATTTTATCCGCGTGCTTAGTGCCGCCAGTTTCAATTGTGTCTGGGTAAATTGTCCCTTGCCCTAAAACCCATTTTTTGATGTCTAATTTTAATTCGGCCATTACCTGGTCTTTAATTTTTAAAAACATCCGGCCAATAATTTCCCGCTTTTTTTCCGGATCCGCTACCCCCGACAAGGCTTTCAAAAAAACTCTTGAGGCGTCATATAAATATAAATCTTCAAAACCAGCCTGGGCTAAAGCGCCAGCAACTTGCCTTGATTCATCTAGACGGATAAAGCCATTATCAATATGCAAACCAAAAACTCGCTTTTTGCCTAAAACTTTTTCCAATAAGGCAAAACAAACTGCGGAATCAACGCCGCCGGAAACTAATAAAAATACGTTTCGGCGGCCAATGCGGCGCTTGACATCTAAAATAATCTGCCGCCAATAACGATCCGGTGACCAGTCTTTCCGGCACCGACATACGGTAAAAACAAAATTTTTCAAAACCTGCAAACCGGCGTCGCTGTGGGCCACCTCGGGATGAAACTGCAAACCATAAAGTCGGCGCTGGTCATTGGCCATGGCGGCAATCGGACAATCAGCAGTTTGAGCCACGGCCAAAAAACCAGACGGGACAGCCAAAACACTATCACCGTGACTCATCCAAACTCGGCTATTGTTTTTAACGCCGCGCAAAATCTGGCTTTGGCCGCACCGCTTGAGCTCGGCGTAGCCATACTCTTTAGTTTTGCTCGGCAATACTTGACCGCCGAAATGATGAGCTAAGAGTTGATGGCCGTAACAGAGGCCTAGAATCGGCACGCCTAAATTAAATAAACGGCGATTGTAACTAATGGCTGTCTTGTCATAAACACTTGCAGGCCCACCAGATAAAATCAAACCCTTAACACCCAAGAGCAGACTTGGGCTGACTGTCGGCGGATGAATTTCAACTAAAACACCGAGCTGGCGAATCCGCCGGGTAATCAAGTGCGTATATTGAGAGCCAAAATCTAAAACGGCGATTTGCGGTTTAATCATAATATGATACTAATCTACGAATTAATGCGAATCTACGAATATTTATTCGCATAGGCGGGTTCGTAACGCTTTTCGTATACTAGAATTTAAAAACTAAAAAACTGGTTTGGCCGGCTAAATTTTTAATTTCAATCGGTTGAATGCCGCTTTTAATAAGCGCCTGGCCCAAAATAGTGCCAGCTTGAGTTTGTTTGTCGGCCGGCCGCAGTAAAGTCAGATTAGTCGGCTGAATAAAATAAAAATTTTTAAACCCAGCGTCCAAATAATAATTTTGGCCATTGCTTTGCAAATCATTCAAAAATTTATCAGCCGTAACGACTGGCCAGCCTTCATAAAATTGACGACGCCATAAATACCAAATATCCGGTCCGTCTTTAATGTTATGATTAAAAACTAAAAGAATGTTGGCGTCTTGGCCACCTTTTTGAGCTAAATATTTTTTGACTCTTTTCTCTAAATAATCATTAGCCAGCTGAAAACGCACGGCCGGTACTTTTCCCACCAATTCATTTTTCAAATATTGATCTAACTGATTAAAACCAAAATTGCCGCGACTGCGCCCAAGATCACCAGAAAAAACCAAAGGTGAACGGCCAACTGGTTTTAAAACAAAAAAAGTGTTAACGCTGTAGAAAATTTCAAATGCCACAAAAATAATTAAAAAGAAACTAAAAATTTTATGCCGGGTCAGAATCTCTTGCCAAAAATAAGCTAAGAGTAAAATAAAAAACGGCACAAACATTGCTAAAAACCGAATCTGAGGCCCAACTAAACCAACCAATAAAACTAAAAATAATAAACCAAGCCAAATTAGCTTGAGGTTAAATAACCCCTTCTCGCTCCCCCTTAAATTAAGGGGGAGAAAAATAGAGTATAAGCTATAAACTAAGCCTGAAAACAAAACCAACAAAAACAGCGGCGACAAATATAAGGTCAGAGCTTGGGGCAAATTAATAAATCGCTGCCAAATCGACAAATCAGATTTACCCGGCAACTCCTGCCAACCCGTCACTTTATCGGTTAAACCAAAAATATAAGAAAGTTGTAAATCAAAATGGCCGCGGCTTTGAAATAAAAAAAGGTTATAAAAAATAACCGGCGAAATAATAATCAAAAAAAGCAAAACGCTTAAATAAAGCTGCCGACTTTTCAGCCATCCCCGTTTTTGCCAAAATAAAATTAATAAATAAACCGGCAAAATAAAAATTGCCGTATATTTTGTTAAAAAGCTTAAAGCCAAAAAACCAAAAGCCAAAGTCAAATAATTTTGTTTTTCTAAAGCTAAAATAAAAAAATAAAAACTGGCTAAAATTAGAGAAATTAATAAAGATTCTTGAAGGCCAATACGGCTAATCCAAATAGCAAAATTATTAACCGCGAAAAATAAAGCGGCAAGTAACCCAAAATTTTGATTGGCGATGATTTTGCCGATTAAATAAATAAGTAAAACCGAAATAACTCCGGCCACAGCCGAGACAGCTCGAGTCGCCCAGGGTTTTGGGCCAGTAATGTCTAAAACCAAATAGTTTAATAAAAAATTAAGCGGCGGATGGTCATGAAACGATAGCTTGGTCCAGCTTGGCGGTTCTTTGAACCAATTAATTGGTGTTGATTGAGCTTCGGTGAAATAATCCAAATAGCCCAAAGCGCGAAAACTGTAAGTGCTTTCGTCGTCAATCACGTCAGCTTGGCCTAAAGTAAAAAACCGAAAAATTGCGGCTAAAATTAAAATCAAGGTTAAAAAAATCAGCTCCTTTTTCTTAAACCAGGCCATATGAATTGATTATATCGCAGATTTAAGCTATGATAAAGTAAATTAATAGTAAATGTCATGCCGAATTTATTTCGGCATCTTACAAAAGTAATAAGATCCTGAAACAAGTTCAGGATGACAATAAAAAAATGAAAGAAGCCTTAACTTTTGACGACGTTTTACTCATCCCCCAAAAATCTGTTGTGTCGCCAAGCAAAGTGGACACCGCTATTTTTTTAACGCCAAAAATCAAACTTGCTATTCCCCTGATTTCGGCGGCGATGGATACAGTGACAGAAAGTGAAATGGCGATTGTTTTAGCCAAAGCCGGCGGCCTTGGCATTATCCACAAAAATATGTCGCCAGCACAGCAGGCAGCTGAAGTTAAAAAAGTTAAAGGAAAAAAATTGTTTTGCGGCGCCGCGGTTGCCATTGGCGAAGAGGCGATCAAACGCGCCAAAATTTTAATCGCCGCCGGCGTAGATGTAATTGTCATTGATGTCGCTCACGGCCATTATTATAAAGTAGCGCAAACGATAAAAATTTTAAAAAAGTTAATTAACAAAAAAGTGATTTTGGTCGGTGGCAATGTCGCTACTGGCAAAGCCACAATTGATTTAATTAAAGCCGGGGCGGATGTGATTAAAGTTGGTGTGGGTCCGGGTTCAATTTGCACCACGCGCGTTATTGCCGGAATCGGCGTGCCGCAATTAACCGCAGTAATGGATGCGGTCAAAGCCGCAAAAAAAACCAAAACGCCGGTTATTGCCGACGGCGGCATTAAATATTCCGGCGATCTGGTCAAAGCGTTGGCCGCTAGCGCAACAGCGGTGATGGTCGGCGGCCTTTTAGCCGGCACCGACGAAGCACCGGGAAAAATCATTACTCTCAACGGCGAAAAATTCAAAGTTTATCGCGGCATGGGTTCAATAGAAGCGATGCAAAAAGGTTCTAAAGATCGCTATTTGCAATCGGATAAAAATAAACGAGAAATTGTGGCTGAAGGCGTGGTCGGTTATGTGCCCTATAAAGGGCCGGTAATAAATGTCATTAATCAGTTAATCGGCGGTTTAAAGCAAGGTCTTGGCTATTGCGGCGCAAAAAATATTACTGAACTTCACCACAAAGCCGAGTTTGTCAAAATCACCCCGGCTGGTTTAAAAGAAAGCCACCCGCACAACTTGCAAAAAATCCAAAAGTCCGCGAATTATCAAGGCGACTTTATCTAACAAGCCACTAATTTTAAAAACTTTATTTGAAACAATTTTAAATTTTATTTTTCCACAACCAATAATTATTCACCAGCTCTTGTCTCAACTTAAAAGTATCACTGTGTTTCAATAGCCCTAAATAAGACGCGAGGGTTTCCGGCGTTGGACTTTCTTTAATCCGGCTCATCATCCGTCGCTTTGTCTTGGTCCGCAAGACTGCATGGTGCAAAAAGTTAATCCAACCCAAAAAATCAACGCCCGATGCTGCTGTTTTCATAAAAACTTTTTTAGGGTGCAGCTCTATTTTAAACTCATCCTGCAAAAAATTGCTGATTAGCTGTGAATCTTTAATCAATATTTCTTTACTGTTGGACAAAATAACAAAATCATCGGCATAACGGATATAATGCCGCGCTTTAAGTCTATGCTTCACAAAATGGTCAAGTTTATTCATATAAACATTGGCAAACAATTGTGAAGTTAAATTACCCAAAGGAACTCCTTTATTCTGCCTAACATTAAAACTTCTCACTATTTCAGTAAGGAGATTGACAACATCATTATCAACAATGTATTCGCCCAAAATTTTCAGCAACACATTGTGGTCAATACTCTCAAAAAACTTTTTAATATCACATTTTAATACCCAGCAAGTAATAGTATTATTTCGGTCTGACTGGCGGACAAAAACTTTAAATCTCGCAACGGCTCGGTGAGTTCCTTCCTCCAACTGACAAGAGTAAGAATCGGCAATAAACGTTTTAGCAAAAAACGGATAAAGCTTGCGGTAAATGGCATGATGGACTAAACGATCACAAACCCCCGCTTTATGGATATGGCGAAGCTTAGGGTCAGTGATGTAAAAG
>MHII01000028.1:0-16660 GCA_001817425.1 Candidatus Buchananbacteria bacterium RIFCSPHIGHO2_02_FULL_39_17
CAAATAACTTTACTAACTTTCAATCTTAGGTTAATTCACTAAAAAAGTCAAATAGTTAAAATTTGCCAATAAGGTCATTAGTTTACGAAAGATACCACTACTTTCATATGAATGTGAAACTAATTTTAGTGGAGCTCCCGCCCAAAACTCCGCGCGCTTCACGCATTTAGAGCCGCAATTTGGCAGATTCCCGGCAACATTTCTTCCGTTTAAGATCGTGAATTACTGGTAAGATTGCCCCGAATTATGAGCTGTATGCCCCCGTGGCGAGCGAACCCTCTCGTCTTCAAAAAACGAGTTCGTATCTAGTTTTATGGCTCCCGAATTAAAACCTTCACAAATTTTTGAAATCATTTTGCCGAATCTGATACACAAATCCAAAAAGTGAAACCTACACTGACCTGCCTCGCTTCGCTCGGCGGGACGCTCGGGCGCGGCGGAATTCCCCCCACACCCCCCTTCCGCCGCGCCCTCGCTTGAGCTGGCAAATTTTTTTGGCGGAGCTATTTTATTATTTGTCTTCAGCCCCGTATGACGCATTAGCAAAATGTTCAGCTTCCTTGATAGTTGTATAAAGAGCATTCAATAAAAGAAAACCTATAAACAAAGAAAGTGAAAATGGAGCGGGAATTGTTACTCCTAATTTCTGAAAAAATGTGATTATTGAGATTAGTATTGCGGTCACAATTGGATATAGAACATATTTCACTAAGTTTGCCCACTGACCACCAGCTCTTTCAGATATTTTAATAATATTTAAAACAATGGTTAGCCATGTTGCTACTAACGCTCCTACAGTTAGTAATAAATAAGTTGAATACTTCGCCACTACACCAAGATCTTTCTGGGTCCAAGGTAACCCTGCCCAAATATCGCCCCACAACGCATTAAGAATATACAGGACAATAAGAACATAAAAAAGCGGTACACGAATATATGTAAACCCATGGTAAAGTCGAAGGGTAAAGAATTCCGGCGCCCACCTTGCCCAGGAATTATTAGTAACTTGGATCGGTAGCCCCTTAGGAGGCAGTATATCCTTATATTTATCGATAAATTCCTGAGACCCAGTGATGGACTTTAAATAACCGTTCGTATAATATTCAATTTTATTTGCAACTTCAGGTTTATATTCCATATATTATTTCTTTTATTTTCCAGATTTAGTCCTGTTATCCTGTTTGCACAATATCTGACAATTTTCTGCAGTCGTCTTACCGCCTTCGTGCCAGGGTTTTATATGATCCGCCTCCATTTCTTCTATCTCAAAACGCTCTCCGCATTTTACGCAGATACCTTTCTGCCTTTCGTAGGCTTCGCGTTTCATTTTGTCATTAAAAGCGCGGATTGAGAGGTATTTTTCTTGATCAGTCAGAACATAGGGGTAGATACCTGATTTTTTCGTTACATCTTCATCTTGTATTAGCTTAGCGATCTCGGCCTCTAGTTTATTGGCGTTGAGTTTTTTATCTTTGAATTGGTTATATAGTTCTCCCCAATTTACGCTCGCCATTTCTTTTCGATAATTGGGAAAGGTTTTACGCACCCAGGCGACTACATCTTGGAAATAATCCCACAACTTATCAGCATCTTTGTCGTGCTGATGCTTGGCCATATAATCTTCTATTTTGCTGTCATTTATCCACGAAAGCGCGGTTTCCAAATACTCCTGCCGTATTGACGAACCACTAACTAATTGTCCGCCGTCGTTTGCCAACAGATACGCCGCGCAATTTGTTTTACTAAATTTCAATTTAGCGTCGGAGAGCCACGTCCCAGTATAAACTGCGTTACGAATTTCTTGGTCGGTCAATTTTTCCCCGGCGATGTTGATAATCCTAAACCAATCCAGCCGCTCTTTGTCCGTGCCTTCGCAGAAGTAAATCATTAGTTCATAATCTAAAATTTTATCCTGTTCTTCTTTGGTCAGATTATGAAAAAAGCGATCGTTCAACGAAAAATCGCCATTAAAATATTGCCCGATGCTGATGGTGCGCTGTTGGCCGTCCAGCACTTCGTAGCCGCCATCTTCTCTAATCATCCAATACATTACATTCAGCGGAAAACTGTTTTTAATTGTCTCTATCACGGCATTGCGTTGCTTTTCCTTGTACACAAACTCACGCTGATATTTTGGACGAATATCAAGCTTGCCACCATAAGCCACCACGCCCTCTTCGGCGCTATCTTTATAGCCAGCTACTACTTCACGAATTGGAATTTTGTGTAAATCAATTTTCATACTATTTCTTCACTTTTTTATTTTTAATCAAAACTCTAAAATACTTTGATTTTCCGCCTATCTCCGTCATATGCAGGTGATTTTTTACAGCGTTATTATTTAGACCGGCAACATCTAATATGGTATACCGATTTAATCCATCAATAATCTCAAATTGATTGGGATTGTATTTATGCAAAAAGGTTATCGGGACTCCCATCACATCAGCATAGTCCATAGGAATTTGTTCTGTTCTGTCTACATTTATCGCATTGTAATTATCATACCTGGGATACTGTTCTTTAGTATATTTTTTGTACAATACTAATTCTTCATTTCGTTTTGGTACATCAAGATTAGTAAACCAAACTACACCTTTTGGAAAGGCATACTTTTTACCATCTATAATTTTGTAGTAGCTTTCATAGTAATCTGGAATTTGGAATAGGATATTTTTACCATTTAGACTTTGTCCGAGCCACATTTGATTCTCTTTAATTAATTTAAAGATTTCCTTATAAGTAATCGCATTTTGATTACCCATAATTAAGAATTTTTTCTTGTGTTCTACAAGTTGTGCGACATACTCTCTAAATAGAGAGAATGGTGGATTGGTTACAACTATGTCAGCTTTTTTAAGAAACTCAATACACTCATCACTACGGAAATCGCCGTTACCGCGCAGGGAGGTTGCGGTGTTTTTGTCGTGTTTTAGCAAATACTCTACATCGTCGAGGTTTACTGCACCATCGCCGTCGGTATCCGGCACTTCTTTGATTTCAATTTTAAACGGCTCTTTGCCCTTCGGCTTTAGCCCCTCCACCTCAAACAGCGGCAACTGCCCGCCGACAATGGGCGATTTGACGTAACTTGTAGTGATAAGTTTTTAGTCCGAGCGCATTAAAATTGGAAGCAAAATATTTAAAGAAATTGCTTTCAAACGGAGCGTCGCAATTGCAATAAACTACTTTGCCGCGAAATTGAATTTTATAGTGTTTCAACTCTTTTTCTATATCAACAAGCTGGGTATAAAACTCATCTTTCTTGGCAGCGTTTGCTTTACGCAGATTTTTATTTGAAGATTTTCTTTTCATAACTATTCATGAATTAAATCATCAACGCTTCATTACTTGACGGAATAGCAAAAAACGACGACCTCCCCTCCAAAAAATCCTCCCTCCAAAAAATTTTCGGCTCGAACCTGTCTTTGCGAAATAAAAAAGTTGAAGAATCCCCCGTAAAACAATGGGCGACGCTTTGCGTCGCACGCAAAAATTTTTCCAAAAACAGGGAAAGTATTATCGTGACTCGGGGACCAGGATTCGAATCCCTAGGTCTTTAGACCGGGACCCCGGTCGCCTTGGGCGACCTAGGGGTCTTAGATTAGCGGAGCCAGAATCCGCTGTCCTATCCCTAAGTACGTTTATGCCTTTTAGTCGGCAAAACTGCGGGACCAGGATTCGGACCTGGATTAGCGGAGCCAGAATCCGCTGTCCTACCATTAGACGATCCCGCAGTTTTACTGGCCAATTCTTTTTTTAATTTTCCTCCCCACGGCGTATATTTTAATTGCCATTCAAATTTTCTAGCCCCTGATAAAGTTATGAATTCCTTACTAAATAATATTACTAGAGGTCTCCTGCTTTTTGTACTTTTAACAAAGCCTTGATTATGTCTTTGTAAACGTTTATCTAAATTAGCACATGAACCGACATACAGCTTTCCATCTTTTAAACTCTTTAAGATATAAACAAAAGGCATAAACCTACCGGGACCCCGGGTCGCCTTGGGCGACCTAGGGGCCATTAGACGATCCCCGAATTTTAAGCGGGACAAGTTATTCCACCACCTGCCCGCCAAAAGTTTTGATAATATCATTTAACCCCTGATTGTCTTGATTAACTACGTTTTCACTTGACCAACTACCCAAATCAATATCTTTGACAATAACTGTTCTCACGATCAATTCAACGCCAAAAATTTCAGCTAAAATTTTTTCTAAAAGTTTTTTATTTTTTAAATCGTTAAGCCGCTGTTGATGAAATTTATGCTGCAAACAAATTTCCAAAAAACCGTCATGAGTGACTTCTTTGGGTTGGCAAATTTTTAGAGTTGAGGCTAGACTTTGATTATGTTCTCTTAAACCGGTCAAAACTTCTTGCCATCTTTCTTTAATATTTTCTAAGGTGAGACTAATCCGACCGGTTTTTTTTGTTTCTGACTCTGGCGGTGGTTCGACTTTTTTTTGTTCCTCGCCTTTAGTTGCCCTAGGCGCTGGTGGATTAAATTTATCATCGGATTCTTTTTTACTTTCAATAATTTCAATCACCGCTAGTTCAAGCGGCAGTTGCTGAATTTCAGCAAATTTCAATTCAACCTTTTTGGCGACCAAGATCTCGATAATTTTAACCAAATACTCAAGGTCAAAATTTTGGGCGGTTTGGCTGATTTTTTTCTCACTCTCTTTGTCTAAATTACCGCTAAACTTAATTAAATTTTTATTAATTTTTAAAAGTAAAATTTTTCTTAGCGCCTCAATTAAATCATTGGTAAATTTTTCTAAATTAACACCCTCTTCCACTAAATTATTAATCAAGGTTAAGGCACCGGCCGTATCTTTAATGTTTAAATAATTAATTAACTCTAAAACCAAATCAAAGCGCGAACGCGGCAAAACTAATTCGGACTGCTCTAAAGTAATTTTTTTTTCGTCCAAAGTCAAAATTTGGCCCAAAAGGCTTTCCGCATCCCGCAGGCAACCGCCACTGACATTAGCAATATTTTCCAAAATTAATTCGTCAACTTTTTTGCCTTCTTGAGTCACCAGATGGTTTAATCTTTTAATAATTTCTTCTTTATTGATTTTTCTAAATTCAAAATGCTGGCAGCGGGAGATGATGGTTTGAGGCACTTTATGAATTTCGGTTGTCGCCAGAATGAAAATGACATAAGCTGGCGGTTCTTCCAAAGTTTTCAATAAAGCGTTAAAAGCGAAAAGCGAAAGCATGTGAACTTCATCAATGATAAAAACTTTAAACTTGCGACTGGTTGGAGTAAAGCGCGAACTGTTAATAATATTTTCTCGGACATTATCAACACCAGTATGGGAAGCAGCGTCAATTTCCAAAACGTCTAAACTTCGGCCGACGATGATTTCCTGACAGGCAACGCAGTCATTACAAGGTTCGCTTTTTCCGGCTTTACGATTAAGACAATTAACGGATTTTGCTAAAAGCCGAGCCACGGTTGTTTTACCTAAACCTCGTGGCCCGGAAAATAAATAAGCATGAGCGATTTTTTCCGTTTCCAGTTCACTTTGGAGTGTTGTTTTGATGTGGTTTTGACCGACAAGCTCACTGAATGTTTGCGGTCGGTATTTGCGATATAAAGTTTGGGACATAAATGAAATGGCACCTAAATTTTAAAACATTTCTTAATTTTTTACAAGGCGGTTTAACAAAAATTATTCAGATGCGTGTATTCGCCCTGCCAGAATTTTCCGAAAAACTTCGCCAATCACTATAAATTAATTTTAGCAACATAAAAGCCCCAATTTGATTGGAACTTTTTATTTAATGAATATTATTTTTTTTCTTCTTTGTCTTTCTTAATTTCAACTTCTCCTTCTTCTTTCTTTTCCGTAGCTTCGGCCGTTACTTCTTCAGGCAACTTAGCTTCCGGCCTATTTTCCAATTCAGCTAGCTCCTTCTCACTTCTTGGTTCCTGAACCAAAACCACTGTTTGATCGGCTTTAGTTAGCACCGTAATGCCGGCTGGCATTTGAATATCGGAAACATGAATAACATCAGAAAATGTCTTGAGTGATGACAAATCAACTTGAATTTCATGGATTAAATTGCCGGGCAAACACTCAACTTCTAAAGCGTTAAGATTAGTCACTAAAATACCAGCGCTTTCTTTAACCGCTGGCGATTCACCGATAAATTTAAAACTAATTTTAGTATGAATCTTTTCATCCATTCGGACTTGGTGAAAATCAATATGTAAAAATCGGTTGCTCGATGGGTCAGCTTGGTAATCCTGGATTAAAACTTTGACTGAATTTTTTTCATCAATAATTAAATCAACCAAGGTGCTTTCTCCGGCTTGGCGAAATAATTTTTCAAATGCCACGTAGTCAACCGCTAAATTTATGGGTTTAATACTATGACCATATAAAACCGCTGGAATTTTTCCTTGGCCTCTTAGTTGCTCAACTTTTTTGCCGACTAACTGTCGGCTAAAAGCTTTTAAGCTTAAATTTAAGTTTGTCATTTTTATGTCAGTTAAAATAATTACCCTCTCCCTAGGGAGAGGGATTAGCTTTTTAAATTTTTAATTTTAGCTAATCCAAATATTCAATTAAGGCTTTTTCACGACGTAAAAATTGATGGCTCTCAATCACATCGTCAAAGGTAATCGGACTCATTTCCTTAAATTTCATAATATCGTCACCAGACAAATCAGTAATCAAACCAACAGAACTAATACCTAATTGACTCGCCGAAATTAAAGCGAGAATTGAGGCTTGGCAATGACGACATTTAATATAAACTAAATGGGTATTTTCGCCTTCTTCCAAAACTTTTGCTTCCAACGGATTAAAACGCAAATTACACACCGGACAGTGGGTAATTAAGGTTGGATTATCATTAAAAAAATTAAATAATTTATCTGTCATACCTCTTCAATTTCAGAGTAGCAAATCTTTGATTTATTGTCAACCCGCCTAAATTTTTAAAAAAATGAATCCTTAATTATTAATTCTAACTTCTATTTCTAATAATCATACTTTCTACAATACCGATTAAAACTAAGCTCACAATCAAAAAACTGCCGCCATAGCTTAAAAAAGGCAAAGAAATTCCTGTGACTGGCAAAAGACCAATGTTCATCCCAATATTAATCATCAATTGACTGAAAAATAAAGCCGAAACCCCAAGCGTAAAAAATAAGGCAAAATCATCTTTCATTAGCATTATTGCCTTAGCCAGACGGTATAAAATTAAAGCCCAAAAACCAATCACTAGGGAGACACCTAAAAAACCAAGTTCTTCAGCGATGACGGCAAAAATAAAGTCAGTTTGACTGGCGGGAATGAATTTAAGCTGACTTTGCGAACCAAAGCCAAGACCGCGACCCAAAAAGCCGCCGGCGCCAACGGCGATAATCGCTTGACGAACGTGATAACCGCGGCCATAGGGATCAGATGCCGGATTAATAAAAGTTAAAATTCGGCCACGCTGATAATCGGCAAATAAAAAAAACCAAGCCAGGGTAGCGATAATAATTAAAATTAATCCCAGTACCAAAAGATGTTTTTTTTTGGCCCCGCCAAAAAAAATTAGCCAAAACCAAATTAAGAAAAGAATAATCGCTGAACCTAAATCTGGCTGGAAAATGACCAATAAAAAATAAACTAAACAAATTGCCGCACTAATTAAAAAAATTCTCAACTGAGCCAAGCGATTGGCATAATGATGCAAAAACCAAGCTAACATTAAAATTAATGATATCTTAGCCAATTCCACCACCTGAAAATTAACACCCAACAGGGAAAACCAACCGGTTGTGCCCCTAATAGTTTTGCCAAAAAATATCACTAAGAGCAATAAAAAAGAAATGGCTAAATAAATTAACAAACTGTAATGCTGCCAAATCCGATAATTCAAAAGGCTGATTAAAAGTAAAAGGATTAAACCAATTAAAGCAAAAATTATTTGCTTTCTAAAATTGGCAAAGTCAGGCGTCTCTGAGCTAATGGCAATACTATATAAAGCGGCCAGACCAAAAGTAATTAACAAAAAAACTGCACCAAAAAGTACCCAATCAAAATTTTTGAGCAAGATTAAATAACGGCGCAACATGGCTAATCAACAAAGCTATTTGTTATTGTTTCTCACAAAAGTAATAACCTTATCCCCTTCCTTAAGGCCAGACTTTACTTCCACCAAGCCATCGTCGCCTTTTAAACCAAGACTAACGTCAACTGATTTTGGTTTTTCCGCCAGTAAAACCTCAACGCTATTTACTCCATTTTTATCTTTAACTGCCCGTAAAGGAATAATTAAAACATCATTAACTTCTGCGGTTTTTATTTCCACATTAGCGGTCATGCCGGGCTTAATTTTTGGCAAAAGCGGTTTAATCGCTTCAGCCTGCTCATTATTTAAACTAACCGTCACCCGATAGTAGATAACATCTTGAATTTCTGTTTGCGCGGGATTAATCGTCGTCACCACTCCTTGAAAAATATCATCAGCGCTAAAAGCGTCTAAAAATATTTTCACCTGATCGGCTAAATCAATTTTTGTAATATCTGACTCCGGAATATCAACCTCAATTTCATAATTTCCGTCAGCGAGCATAACGAGCACAGGCTCACTTAAATTCGTTTGTTCGCCAACATCAGTATTAATATCAGTAATAACACCAGCGACTGGTGCGTGGATAATGGTTTCGCCATATTTGTCTTGGGCAAGTTCTAAGTCGGCTTGGGCTCGCTTCACTCTTGCCTCATATAAAGTAATGTCTTCTATTCTAGCGGGTGCCTCTTTTAATGCCAAATCAGCTTGAGCTTTAGCTAATGATTTTTCCGCGGCCGAAACATTATTTTGCGCCTCTTCCACTTTAGTCTGATAACTTAAGCGGGCATCAGCTAAATCATTTTTTCCACTCTGAATTGTTGACCAGCTGGAATCAGTGGTTGTTCTTTCAGTATTAATAGTCGTCTTTAAAGTATCTAATTCTGATTGCGTGAGGATTGAAGTCGTAATGACATAGCTAAATAAACTAACTAAATCATCAAGAGTTTTAGAAGTCAGATCAAGTGCGGTTAAAGTTTTATCAACGGCATTATTAATTTTAATGTCGGTTTGGTCTAAAACCGCTAAATTGTAGGTCAGTTGCGCCTCATCAATCTGATTCACGGAATCAATATAGCCATTTTTCACCTTGAAGTATAAATTTGTATTTGAAGTACTAAAATTATTGTCATCACCTTCATAGTAAAGCGTATCATAGACTTTTTGCAAAGAAATATTAACTTTAGTTAAAGCGCTATTAGCATTAACTAAAATATTTTTTGTTTCATTCTCCAGCTGCTGGTTGTAAGTTTTTTTTGTATTTTCTAAATCAGTTTTGGCATTAGTTAAATCAGTCTCCGCTTTGGCGACGGTGGCCTGCAAGACAGCAATGTCTTGTTTGGTCGCCCCAGCCCTGACTTTATCTAAATTGGCTTTGGCCTCAGCTAAATCAGCCAAAGCTTTATTAACATTAATTGCCAAATCTGTGGCTTTAAGCTGAGCTAAAATTTGATTACCACTAACATGATCCCCAACCTTAACATTTAAAATATTTAGCTTGCCGGTGTTTTTAAAATTAAGACCAATTTCCGTGGCGGATTTTACTTTGCCAGTAGCTGAAACGGTTTGCTTTAAATCGCCAAGAATAACATCTTGAGTGACATATTCTACTTTTTTTTCACTGCCAAAAAATCGAGCTGAAATAAATCCACCAACCAAAAAAATAACAAAAACGACCCAAAATATTTTTGATTTGATAAGTTTTTTCATTGAATCAATGCTAATTACGAATTTATGCGAATCTACAAATAATCTTGCAGAGTAAGTTACGCAAGCAAGCGGCTGATTGAGATGTATGACTTACTATTAATTAGATATTTTAGGTGGGAAAAGAAAGCCAGTCGACTTTCTCTGTGAGTAAGGGGGGGGTAGGTATAGGCATTACTTTACGGTTGCCCAGATACTTCCTCACCATTTCAGAGGGCAAGTCATGTGTTCTCATAACGTGACCAGTTTAGGCGGAGTTGCACCGGAAACGGCGCGGTATAATCATGCGGAGCACACCGTGCTAGCGACCAAGCAACTCCGTCTAAACCGTGTTGTGTGCTGTAATAAAAACAGTTTCTGATTAATCAACCTTTTCTCCTCTTTCTTCTAATATTTCTCTTACTATTTCATCATGACTTCTAGTGGGATTAAAATCCTCACCAAGTTCACCATGGTTTGGTGTCTTACCCCACATATCATTCATAGGATCACCTGGTTTAACTGCTTCTTTTAATTCTTCTGTTGAGTATTGATCCCAAAATTCCTTCAATTTAGTATCATCAGGGTTTTCACTTTTAATCTCTATTTCTTCAGGAGATGGACCTTGTTCTCTAGACATAGTTTTATAGTTATTAGTAAGTTTTTAATGAATTACCCAACCGCAGCAGAGCTGCGGGGATATCAAATATTATGGCATATAACTTTATGATACCGACTTAATTAGATACTGTCAAAAAAACGGCTCCAAGCTACTTTTGTGTTATTAGAAAAAATAGTCATCTGCTGACTATTTTTTCAATAATGCTGATAAATTTTTTAATCAATTATTTTAATTTTTCGTATTCAGCAATAATACTGAAATCAACGTCATAGATTTTTTGCCCTTGGCATTAATCCGGTAAAACTTCGTAATTGACAAGAGTTTTAAGCTTTTAATTAACCACTTGATAAAGTTTCCAAAGGCTATGAGCGGGCAGGCAAACTTAAGCGATTCACTTTATCTTGCTTAATCAAGGTTGCAAAACATCTTCTGTTCGGCTATCAACGGAAATCACCACGTTTTTAACAGTTGAAAACTGTTTTAAGGTCTGAACAATTTGGCTTCTAATTGCGGCCACGCGGCAAGAACCGCCAACCTGATATTCCAGTTGGGAATTAAAATCGATATAAGCCGTTTCCTGATAAATTTCAATTTTTTGAATTTTAACGTCGCTATTAATTGAGGTATAAAACCCAGCGGCTTTTTCGCTTTCCGTTGGTCCTTTTAATAATTCCTTTAAAGCCACTTTGGCTATGCCTAAAGTTTTGGGAATTTTTCTCTCCACAGCTTCAACATATTGGCAATCAAAATCTGGCACTTGAGCCGATTTGGGGGTGTTAAAATAAACTTTTACCGTCATTAGCTCATGGCTTTGGTTAAAAACTACCGGCATAATTAACTGATCATCATTTTCCGGCAAGCCGGAAGGATTGTCTTTTTCCAAAACTAATTTTCCTTTTCTGCTGTTTTGCGCGCTAAATTCCAAAGTCGCTTCAAATGGCACGAATTCTGTGGTCAGCCACTCCCCTTTTGCCTGTGCCACGGCAATCGCAATCTGCTGGCCGTTTTCATCCAAAAGTTTAATCGGAAAACTCGCTTCAAAAAACCAATTGCCCCGCGCTTCACCGGTAATAGTTAATGGGCTAGTGATGGTCTGATTTGGCCGCGGATTGGTAATCCTAATCAAATCCGCTTTCTCTAACTCATTGCCAATATCTTCAATAAATTTTCGGCCATCAGGGTTTTGGCATTGGCGCGGATAAGATTCCATAATTGGATACCCGGCTTGCAAACAAGAATCAAAATCAGTGACGACCGGATAAGCTGACTTTGGCCAATACCAAAAAACTAAAAAACTAACAATAACAATTAAAAAAACAATAAAAATTATTAATTTAAATTTCATGATTAAAAAATTATTTTGCTTGGCAAAACTTATTATGCAGCCAAGCCACCAGCCAAGCGCCGATGTAAGTATAAATTACCGCTTGGAGTAAACCAGAGATAAAACCGGCTGAAGTCAGTCTTATATCAACCGCTTTTTCCAAATTAACCAAATGAATCAGCGAGCCAAACAACTGCAAAGCTAAATTTGGCCAAAGCGCCACGACCAAAGTGCAAAGCAAATAAATAATCGCCATTACTCCGGCCGTAGCTAAAGCAAAGCCTTGAGTATTAATTTGGCAATAATGCTTATTTTCCACTTTTATCACCTCCTTTCAAGGGGTCAAAATTCACTTTCTTTTAAGCCACTTAATTAAAGCGGCAATAATTAAAATTAAAATTACCCAAATTAAAATCATCATAATAAAACTGTTAAGCCAAAACCAACTCGTACCCAATGATTTACCGGCAAAACCGTAAGTTCCCATCATGGCTGAGCCATAATAACCATCATTGCTGCGAGTTGCTCCCCCACTATAAATTCCCATCATCACTGGGCCCATCATTCCCATCATGCCGCCAGAACTGTAAACTAAACCACAACCTAAATAACGCTGGCCCATTAAAATGTGAGTGTTGCGTAAAGCAACCGAGCCTTCGCCGCCCATCATCTGATCCATTAATTCGTGCTGTTGTCCGGGATGAATCTGCTCCATATAAGCGTTCCCTAAAATCTCAAAATCATCATCACTAATATCGTTACAATTAATATCCTGAATCCGACTGACTTTCTGCTGACTCGTTATTTTCTGCAAAACATCCGTTAACGATAGTTCATTTTCCGCCGCTAAAGCAAAATTGAAAAAAAGCATTGCTGCTAAACTTAAAACGAAAGAACAATAAATTTTTTTGCTTGGCATAAATTTATAGTTAATTATTAATTTTTGCTTATTTAATTATATCTTTAAAAGTGGTTAATGGCAAACCACGCCGTTAGCTAAGAAAAAATAATTTCTTTTGGCTTTTAAATATTTTTGATAAAGATAAAGCAAACCAAAAATTACAAAAAACAAGCTGACCGAAAAAATATAATCTTGATAAGCGGCTAAAATAGTCGCTAAAGCATTAATGCCTAAAATTCCTAAAATCGGGGTAAAATTATGCAAACAGCAGGCGAGCATCGCCGAACCGGAAACACCGCCGGAAGCCGCCACCAATCCTAAATGTTTTTCGTGAAAATATTTTATTTTTCGCCACAGCCAGACTTGAACGGCAAAACCCAAAATCAACGGCAAAATAAAATACCATTTGCTTTTAAAAAAAGAAATTGGGCCAGTCCAACTTTGCATGCCCGCGGCCTGAATCAGATATAAAATTAAAGTTAAAATCAGACCGCCGGCAATCGCCCAGACAAGCGGTAAAAATTTTTTTGAGTAAATTAAATTCATTAATTTAAAATAAAATCAAAAGTCAAATTTTTGCCTAAACCTAAGGACAATTTGCCAAAAAGTTCTTGATTAAAAGTTAATTCCGCCTGAAGGTGATGGCCGCCGGAACCGGAATTAATAATCCGATAACCGGCCAGCTTAACGCCATTAAAATCAGTCTGACTAAAAACATCTAAACTACCTAAGTCGTAACGATGATTATCCATCACTACCTTGATTCGAGTTTTTCCCCACTGCCGTTCAACTTCAACGATTTCAACGTCAACACCATCGCTACTCGCAATTTTTTTCTCAAATTTAAGGCTTTGATTAACTAACGGCTTTTGGCTACTAACGACGTTCTCACTAGTCTTTTTAGTGCAGGCGGAAATAAAAAACAGCATTAAGACAAAAATTAAAATATATTTTAATTTTTTCATAGATTTTTTAACTTAACTTCACAACAACTTTGCGAAATTTTCGCAATTTTAATTGCCAGCCAAAAAGTTGAAATGAATAGTAATAATAAAGAAATGATGCCAAATTCAATGCCTTGATAGGGAAAAAGGCTAATAATCTCAACCGACAACCAAAAACCAAGAATGCTAGACAGAATAATTGAACCGCAGGAAAGGCAGCCAAAACCCAGAGTGGCTAAGATTAAACTGGATAAGCTGGTGCTAACTGATTTGGCGTCAAAAAAACCACGGCGGATAAAATACAGTAAAAAGGTAAGGTTCAAGCTACCAGCGAGCGCGATACTAATCATCAATAAACTTGGAATCGGACTAATTCTGATTTTAAAAACAATAACATCAATAATCATCAAAAAAATTTCAAAGCGGCTAAAAATATTTATCTGCCAAAGATAAGTTAACCAATTAAAATCAAAAGCTAAAAAATTGAAACTGATAAGTAAAACAAAAATTGCTAAACTGATCAGCCAGTAAATCTTTTTGTCATAAACTAAATGACAGGCAGAAATAAAATTTTTTAACCCAAAAATAATGACATTTCTACGGATTAGCATTTGGCGATTGATTTTGATTGACGGCGGAGCGAATGATTTTGTTACTGACTAAGTCCCGATAAACGCCCATCTGCGTTACGCCATTGCGAAAAACATAAGTCCCGTCAGTTTCAATCGTACCAACTTGCGACCAGATATTTTTTAAGCCGACATAGGCGGCTAAGTCGCCGGTCAAAATCAAGGTGGGTATTGATTTAATTTGATATTCGTTTATCAAATTTTTGCCTTCAAGATCATTCACGTCTAAAAGCTGACGGTCGGCGATAGGCAAACTCATGCTGGCTAAAATGTTTAAATGCCGATTAACGTCATAACAGTCAGCACAGTTTTTATCAGCCAATAAAATCACCTTAACCCGGCCTTTTATTTCATTACTGCTAATTTCCCGATAAGGCGCGCCAACCTGCCTGAGGATAAATTCGCCATTTTTAATCTCGCCTAAATTCTGCCACAGGGTAGCCAGTTCACTATTTTTTTGAAGTTCACCGGCGATGATTAAACCTGGAATTTTTTCCAATCCATATTTTTCCACCAGCAACTTACCTTCATCTGATTGATAGTCAATATTTTTTTCTTCAGTGATCGCGACATTTTTCGCCTTAATCGCATCAATTAACGGCTTTAAATCACTGCAATCAGGACAAGTTGAATCATAAACCACTTTTAGGTTTAATTGGACCGGTCGCGCCGCCTCTTTGTCTTTACTCTCTTTTTCTTTTAAGATCCAGTTAGTCTGCAAAGTAAAAACTAAACCGCTAATTAAGGCCAGACCAACCACTATCGACCAAAGAGTAAAAATTTTTTGACTGGAACTCAAATTAATTTTTTTTATCATAACCATCGTTATTAGTTAATTGTTATTAGTTTCTTAACATCCTCCGACCATATTAGGCAGATTGGAAACATTAGTCGGCAAATTCTGACTTTGGCCAGTAGGCGCGGCGGACGCTGATTGAATTGACGAATTTTTTATTTTCTGCAAAATTGCGGCTGCCGAAAAAGCCTGAGCCACCGAAACAACAGCGAAAACGATTAAAACCAAAGTAAAACTAAAACTCCCCCACCAAAATTTGGTTTTTGGTTTTTTGACTGGATTTAACTCTTTTAGGATTTCATCTTTTAATTTACTAATTAATTCTTGGTTTTCCATATTTTTTAGATATTAGTTATTAGTTTGTTTAACATCCACCAACCATACTCGGCAGATTATTAATATCTGACGGCAAGGGCGCTTGAGCCGAATTTTTGCCGTAATTAGGCAAATTCACGCCTAAAACCAGCGAAGCCGTATCTGGCGTAAACGGTTGACCTTGCAATTGGCCGGTCAATTTATCAATCATTTGTTTGGGAAAATACATCCCTTTCCATCTTGCCAATTCACGCAGTAATTCATCATCTGAATATTGGTTGCCATGTTTGGTAATCAGATAAGCCAATAAGCCGCGCATGGCCTGCGAATGGGCGCAACCGCAGGCGGCTTGGCCATTTTGAAAAACCAAACCTTTTGCTCCACAACAATACTCGCAAGCAATCTTTAAGCCAATATTAATATACCGTTGTAAATCCGCGCCGGCTAAAGTAATTTTATTTTGGCCATAAGTCGGATCAAATTGCTTCATTATATCCATTGATGGCTGAACCGAGTCAAAGCTGACATTTAATTCCGGACCGTAAATTGCCGGCTGGCCTTGGGAAATGACAAATTTCATCGCATCATTAGTCGCGTCGCCGCTTAACTTGACGGAATCTGCTTTTGCAAAACTGCTGTCAAAAAAAGAAAAAGACATTTTTTTCATCCCTAACATATCTTTCATCTGCCAGATTAAAAGCTGATTAACGGCAACCGTAACGATTAATATTGCTAACAAGAGAACATTAACCACATTAAAAGTATTACTGCCACCAAATATTGTCGCTAACATCTTAGATTGTTTCATAGCCATAATTTAATTAATTAACATAACAAAAAATCTTACTTTCGCTCCTTTTGTCTTAAAACAAAAATGGGAAAGTAAGACTTGCTCCGATCAATTAAAAATTTTTAGAATGAATGATGCCGCGACTGAATGCTAGCGCCAAATAAAAAAATACTTGACTGCTGCCCAGCCACTGGCGAATTTGACGAAAAATTAAACTGACAAAATTCAGCTGGTCACGAACTAAATTAATAATAAGCACCACCAAGATTGCCGCTAAAATAGCGAGTAAAAGCGACATTTCAATCGGCTTGGCCGAAACGCCGAAGATATTATCTAATAATTGAAAGTGAGAACCGGGCAAATTTGCCGTAATTAAACAGTGAGACGTAGTCATCACCGGAATTAATGCCGAGGAACATAAAACCAGCATCATTGCCGCCACGCCAAAAAATGAAAGAATTATTTGTTTACTTAAGCCAATTTTCATTAATTTTACCTAAATTAATCTGATAGCATTATTATAGCGTAGATTTAAATTAATTAAAAGTATAATAAACAATGTTTCGGC
>MHII01000028.1:16729-23415 GCA_001817425.1 Candidatus Buchananbacteria bacterium RIFCSPHIGHO2_02_FULL_39_17
TCGCTCTACAAACGGCTCACTCACCATCTAATCTTTAACTCCGCCTCATCCCCCCGATGTCACGTCGGGACGGGGTATTCGGCGGACCGCACAATAAACTAAACCAGCTGATAGCAAAAAATGATTTTCAACTTTGTTTCTAGTTATTTTTTAATTTTACTGATTTTTATTATCAACTCTAAAAAGACGATGGAGCCAGCAGAAACCCCAAAAGCTTTCAACCAATGCAACCCAGCCAATAATAACAATGAGCAGATTAGCCCAGTTGGCGGCAAACTGCGGTGCCAATGGTCCAAGCCACCAAACCGCTAAAGCAAAGCGAAAAATTCTGTCTAATTTGCCTAAATTTTGATTCATAATTTTAATAATTATTTATTTAGATAAGGTTCGACTCGTTTTAACAGC
Source organism: Candidatus Buchananbacteria bacterium RIFCSPHIGHO2_02_FULL_39_17 (assembly GCA_001817425.1). Taxonomy (GTDB): domain Bacteria; phylum Patescibacteriota; class Patescibacteriia; order Buchananbacterales; family UBA6539; genus HO2-39-17. Next base: position 17,135 of record MHII01000028.1, read on the forward strand.
ACGGCATTAGTGGCAACAATAATTGATGATGCCGACATTAGCAGTGCTGAAATCTCCGGTCGCAACGACCAACCGAGCGAATTATAAAACACGCCGGCCGCGACCGGAATCGCAAGTATATTGTAGATAACAGCCCAAAAAAGATTCTGTTTCATTTTAACCACCGTTGCCTTACTTAACCGAAGCGCGGCGACAATATCATAAGGATCGGATTTCATGAGCACAATATTACCTGTTTCAATAGCAACGTCAGTACCAGCGCCAATGGCAATACCGATATCTGATTGGGCCAATGCTGGCGCGTCATTGATGCCGTCTCCCACCATAGCGACAAATTTTCCTTCATCCTGGAGTTTTTTCACATATTTGGCTTTATCTTCTGGCAACACCTGCGCAAAGTAGCGGTCTACGCCAAGCTCATTTGATACCGCTTTTGCGACCTGCTCATGATCACCGGTGATCATAGCGACTTCTAGTCCCAAATTTTTGAGCGCCGCTATTGATTTTTTAGCTGACGGCCGGATGGTGTCGGCAACACCAATAGCTCCTGCTACTTGTTCATCAACAGCAATAATGCTGATGGTGTTACCGGTATTAAGAAGGCGATCAATTTCTTTTTTAATTGGTGATAGATCAATATTGTTTTGTTGCATCAGTCGTTCAGTGCCGGCAATGACAGATTTTCCGTTGACCACGGCGCGGACGCCATGACCGCCGATGCTCTCAAATTTCTCCACCTTTTCATCTGCCTCAAGCCCATTCTTTTGCGCCTCTTCGAGAATGGCGGCGCTGATAGGATGGTTTGAACCTTGCTCCGCCGAAGCGGCAAGCGACAATACTTCGCGGATTTCGTATCCGGATCGTATAACAACTTCAGTCACTTTCGCTTTGCCCTCGGTGAGAGTTCCGGTTTTGTCGAGTACGATGGCATTAAGACGAGAAGTATTTTCAAGCGTTGCCGCATCCTTAATTAAAATATTATGCTTAGCACCAATACCAGTCCCTACCGCAACGGCGGTTGGCGTCGCAAGTCCTAGGGCGTCCGGGCAGGCAATGACGACTGTTGATATTGCGAAAGTGAGAGCAGTCAAAAAACCGGCGTCTGCTCCAAAATACCACCCAAAGAATGCGGTAAGGCCTGATCCGATAGCGATAATTACCAGCCACCCGGCCGCTTTGTCGGCAATGCGCTGGCCAGGAGCTTTGGAATTCTGCGCTGTTTCAACCATTTTGATAATCTGGGCGAGCACTGTCTCCAAACCGACTTGCGTGGCCTTGAATTTGACTGTGCCAGTTTGGTTTACTGATCCGCCCACCACTTTTGCGCCTATGATTTTGGTAACCGGAATAGACTCTCCCGTCACCAGCGATTCATCAATAGATGTTTCACCTTCAATAATCTCGCCGTCTACCGGCACTTTATCTCCAGGCCGCAACACAACAATATCATCGTGTACAATCTCTGCGCTGGGAATGCTCATCTCCTCGCCACTGCGAATAACATTTGCCTTTGGCGGCACAAGATCAAAAAGCGCACGCAAAGCATCCGACGTGCCGCGCCGAGAGCGCATCTCCATCCAATGGCCAAATAAAACGAAAGTCACTAGAAGTGCCGCCGCTTCATAAAAAGTTTCTCCGCCAACCGTGAAAGTAAGCAAAACACTAAAGAGATAAGCCGCTAGTACACCAGTAGCAATCAATACCGACATATTGAGCTTTCGCACTTTCAAGGAGTAGTAGGTACCAATAATGAATATGGAGCCAGTCCAAAAAACAATGGGAGTCGTGAGAATCAGGAGAAGCCAGTTTACCGGAATCGGGGTCAGCAGATTAAGCCCAAAAAAATTAATGGCTACCGGCGAGTAAAGGAAAATCGGGATAGAGAGCAAGAATGAAACCCAAAACCGGCGGCGCATATCCGTTTCCATTTTCTTAGCCATTTGAGGATTTGTCATCGCCGCTTCGTGATCTTTGTGACTTAATTTAGAAACATTATGTTCAGACCCGCCAGGCAACTCTTTTGGAATAAGCGCCATGCCGCAACCCGGGCAATTCCCCGGTTCTTCTTTTATCACTTCAGGGTGCATCGGACAGGTATAAACGGTTTTGCCTCCCCCCGATGCCAGCTCTGCTCGAACGTGTTCCTGATGACTAAGTTTTTCATCAATTTTATATTCGTATTGTTTCGCCTCAATTTCGCACCCAAAATTGATACATAATTTCTCAGCGATGCATGATTCACATTCTTTGCCGCAAATGCAGTTTGGTTTTGGCAATCCTTTTTTATGCTGTTTGTGATAATTGTTAATCATAATTTATAAATTAGGAATTGGACCAATGTGCTGGACAAAGTGCGGATGGAGCAATAATACAATAAATAAAAAAATGTAGATTAATATAAACCAGGAAGAAAATGATTTTATAGTCATTATAATATCTGACGGAATTCATTAATTTATTGCGCAAGTCCGCCGAATACCCAGCTAGACGAAACATTATTTTATTTTTCTCCAAGTTAAATGCTCATACATGCTCGACCAGATAAAACCAAAACTTAGCGCAAACAAAAATTCTTCCAAGGGAATACCAAAAATTAAAATTCCAGAAATTGCTTTTAAGTTCCAGATTTTTTCCACATAACCGGGATACATGACAATCAGGGTAAGGAAATATACAAAATAAATTCCCAAAAAAATAAAAGCACTCGTGATCATTTTCTTTTTCAAGTCAGGCCGGCAATACCATGTAAATAGCCCGCCTCCCGTCATCGCGATTACCGCAATATAAATAGGATTAATAGAGGTTATTAAAAAAAGAAAGAAAAAAATAATCGGCGTGGAAAGAAGGGCAAATAGATGATAGCGGTGTTGGGGTGAGCGTCTCTCGTGGTAACTCATTTTTTTATATCTCGCTTGAAAAAATCCTTCATAAATTATGACCGCAATTCCACCGATACCAAAGGAAAAAATAAGGCTTTCAAAATCAAAACCGGTTCGCAGAGCGAGATTTAATAGAGACGGCGGGCTCCAGTATTCCGGCACAAACAACGGTTCAGTTAGGCCTAAAAGCGAAGTCCAAAGGCTAACCACTAACATTTCTTTTCTTTTTTCTTTTGTGTCTAAAGAAAAATAAATAATCAGCCAAATGCCGATTAAAATTAAGCTCCAAATTAGCCAGGCATACTGCATAATTTATAATATCAATAATTTTTTAGTTTAGTGGCAACAACCTCCTCGATGTTTATCTGATTGACCATTTGATTTTTTATAATCAGTTTGAGCCGAATGAGCATGACTTTCATCGTTGTCTCGTTGCTGGGGACCATGATGTCCTCTATGCATTAGCCAAAAATGACCCACTACAAATAAACCAATTGCTAAAATTGCAAACCATTTATATCCGGCAAAAAAATTTCCGGTCAAGACCAAAATAAGCAAAGGCAATGAACAAAAAATTATCATTAACCACATCATTTTAGAGTCATGATTGTTTTGGTTTGGCATAAATTCAAATTAAAAATTGCTTAGATTAGTTTTAGATTAGTAACGACAGCTGATAAATATTTATCATGGATAATTTATTAAGTTCCAATAATATCACGGGGTAAACCGCGGCAAGCTTCACTTTCGCTTAGATAATCGGTAAATAGATAGAATTTCATCGATTGCTTTTTTTGACTTGCCGGATTTAATTTGTTTGACTACATGAGCTGAGAGATGATTTTCCAGAATAAAATCCTCAAAACTTGATAAAGCTTTCTTGACCGCCAACGATTGATGAATAATATCAATGCAATATTTATCTTGCTCCACCATTTTTTCCAGCCCTTTGATTTGGCCGCCTGCCACACGCAACCGTCTAATGGCTGAAGATTTATAATTATAATGTTTCATATATAAATATAATACCCTATAGGGGTATTAGGTGTCAAATAAAATTATCCACAATCTGCTAAAACTACTTAAATTCCAAAATCATTTTATCAACATTCCTATTTTAACTTCTGGCAACTATCCACTAAATTAGCGGCGACTCGGTCTTTTTCTTGATTTTCCCAAGAGGCAATTTTTTGAAAATTTGGTTATTCTACCATTCACGCGAATAAAGGATATAATAATTAAAAAAATTTACAAAAAATTGATAATTTGTTTGGCTACCGGCTTTAGACTAAAACTAAAACTGTAAAACATCTGCTGGCTCCGCGGTTCGCGCTCCAAAATATCAACAGCCAAAAGAATTGATAGATGTTTTGAAGTTGATTTAAATGAAAGATCAATTTTTTCCGCCAACTCCCCGACTGACGCCTCGCGGTGATCTCTTAAATATTTTAAGATTGCCAAACGCCGATGGCTGGCCATGGCCCTTAAAATTTTTTCCAGTTCTCGCATAAATTAAATAATTAGTGATTTAATCCAAATGATTTATGATGATTTATTTGGTTATTCCACTATTCGCACGAATATGTCCAAAGTGAATATAGTGAATATTATGAATTTGACCGCACTCCAAAGACCACAGTACCCGCCTGCCATCGCCTTTAATTATTTTTTAAGATTAAAATTATTTAACCTGCAATGCCACTTTGCCGCGGGTATGGCTTTTTTCCAAATAGTCCAAAGCATCCCCCGCTTGATCTAACGAAAAAACTTTATCAATCATCACTTTAATTGCGCCCCGATCAACTAATTCCGCTAATTTAGATAGAAATTCGCTGGTTGCTCGCGTAAATTGCGAAATTGCCTTAACCCCATATTTATTCATTAATTCCTGATTGGGCGATTCCAGCATTGAAACAATAATGCCGCCTTTTCTTAAAATGGCAAAAGATTTTTTATAAGTTTCCCCGCCCACCGTGTCAAAGACCGCATCGTAATCCTTGATTAATTCAGTAAAAGATTGCTTTTGATAATCAATAATAATTTTAGCACCTAAACTTTTGACGTATTCCAAATCATTAGCGCCAGCCGTTGTCGCGACATCAGCGCCTAAATGTTTTGCCAATTGAATGGCAAAACTGCCAATTCCGCCGGCGCCGCCATGAAGCAAAATTTTCTGGCCTGAACTTAAATTCATATGGTCAATTAGCGCTTGATAAGCGCTGACGGCGGCTAATGGCAAAGCCGCGGCCTGGAGCCAATTAACTTTTTTTGGTTTTAAGGCAATATGTTTGGCATCGGCCAAAGCCATTTCCGCGAAAGCGCCGGAACCGCCGCTAAAAAGACTGGCTTGACCATAAACTTCATCACCTTTTTTAAAATCACTAACGCCTTCACCAACTTCTAAAATCACCCCGGAAAAATCTCCGCCCAAAGTCGCGGGAAATTGCAAAGGCATTTTTTCCTGCCAATAACCAACTCGAACTTTCCAGTCTGCTGGATTAATTCCCGCAGCGTAAACTTCAACTAAAACTTTGCCGGCAATAACTTCTGGCGTTGGTGTATTTTGATTAATGACGACAACCTCACTGCCGCCGTATTTGTTGATTTGTGCGGATTTCATAGATTTAGAGATTTAATTTTAAATATGTATTGCCCAAAGATTGTTTAAACTTCTTTGGCTAAGTTGATCCAAATTTTATTTCGAGTTCCCGCGCATCAGACTAGGGGGCGATGGCAATACCTGGCTTATTACAGATCCCTTTAGAATTACCTTTAATTCTTTTAGCAACTCTATTTCTTGATCAAAAAGCATAATAAGTAATTTATGATGATCAGACCATTTTTTACCCAGATCATTGTTAAGGTCATTGACTTCTATGTTTGGATCAAATAATCTGTGAATAATTTTTCTCCTCACCTCATTGTTAAATTTTCTAAGTTTTTTAAAAAGTTCTTTGTTATCAAAATATCTTTCTGTGAGATTTATTAAAACGCCTAAAGTAAAATTTTTGTCATTTATAAAATAAGTCGCTTTTCTTGCTTTATATTGAATACTCTTTCCTACCTTACGTTCAATTATTTCTTCACATAGCTCTAACATTCCAACCAACAGAGCCTCATATATTGAGGAGTACAAAATTGCTGCCTCTATATACTTTTTATTATCACTTAGCTCTACAATACGTTTATTTAATATGTTTTCTTTATTGTGCAAATCATTCTGAAACTTTAAGTTTTCGTCTTTTATCATTTTTTTATAGATTATTTTTGTCTTAAACGACTGTTTTCCATCCTTGATAAATAAAGTTTGTTACCCCCAAGCGGAGTTGAACCCGAGTTACTTCATTTATTTCATCACATTTTTACCGCCACGGGGAGTCGAACCCCGCTTACCAGGATGAG
>MHII01000029.1 GCA_001817425.1 Candidatus Buchananbacteria bacterium RIFCSPHIGHO2_02_FULL_39_17
CCGTAAGGCAGCAGATATTAACAACTAATTATATATCCATTAAAGTGTAGACAGGGTGTCCAAAGAAATGGGTACCCACCACTGCTGTCTCTAAAATCTGCAACAAAAAACACGCCAAAAATGGCGCGCTATGTTGATCGGTTAAGTTATGACTTTATCTTAATAAAAGGCAGATGTAATGTCAACAGTGCTACTCTAAACAAAAAATTATATTAATCAAATAAAAAGAAAAAGCCAAGAGCAAATTTCATGGCTTTTTCTTTTTATTTCAAATGCAAGGCCGCTCGGTGTTCGGTGTCTTGCACCTCATCACTACATGGCAGGGCCACGGGGAATCGAACCCCGGTTGCCGGGATGAAAGCCCGACGTCCTAACCGCTAGACGATGGCCCCACGCTTACTAACTTTTTTTATTTAAAAATTTCAAAAATAGAACCTTTAATTTTTTTCTACCCGAAGACGATTTCCAATATTTTTCTCTTATTCTCACTTCTTCCGGTGAATCAATTTTTTCTAAAATATAGTGTTTAAAATTACCAAAATCTCTTGTTGATTTAACCTTTTTATTTCTACGTTCTTTCAATCTTTTTTCTAAATTATCACTAAACCCAATATATGTTATTCCTCAATTTTCAGAAATCAGCCAATATATATAATACATAGTGGAAATTTATTATGGCTAACCGCTACCCGCCTCGACTCGCGGCACTTGCTCGCTTCGCTTCGCTATCGAAGCGAGTCGACGCGAGACGGGGACGATGGCCCCACTATAACCATTAACTTTTGACAGTTAACAATTAACACTGTTTATTTAAGCTAAAACCGCCAATGAGGCGGGAATAGCTTAATTTAACTTAAATTATAATATCGTAATTTATTGGTTTAGTCAATTTGGGCGCCGTTAATATAAGTGTCCAGATGAGTCTGGTTAATCTCAACCACTTCGGCCCAGTCATAACCAATTCGCTGGAAAGCCGGAGCCGTGATTTTTTGTTTGCTCGTATTGCTGATTAAATATACTTCGGGTTGATTGCTAGTTTTAATCAATTGAACATTCGGATAAGAGTTGATATCCAAATCATTGATCCGAGCCACGTTGCCCCAAAAATTTCCCGGGTAGCTGACAAAAATCGTGGGTGAAGGAAGATTGATTTTCAGCCACTTATGATCCGGCCGCTGAAATAAATGATAAATAATCGGGTCAATTGGCGTGCGGACCAAATTGGCGTTAGCATAACTATCTAAAGTTTTTTTGCTAACCGTCTTGATTTTTGACCAATTACATTCATACGTGTTGAAAGACTGGGGACTGGTAATATAATGCTTTTGGCCGGTTTCCAAAATCGCCCAAATATCCGGACTCTCCGTGGTTTTATACAAAGCTTTAATTTTGGTGTAGCCCAAATCCGGATTGCAGGCATAGCCACGATAAAGATCACTTGGCACGTCCAACGTAGAAATGCCCAAAACGCGGCCGGTTTGATTGCCCGTGATTTGAGTCACGCGGTCATAGCCGCCAAGAAAACCTTGACCTAAATAGCGGTTATAATCCAAAACATCTTCAATCTCACAGCCTTCAGGCAGAGGGTGGAATTTTAAATTGCCGTCTGGTTTAAAATCAAACTGCGCTCCGCCCTTTTGCCGTTCGGCATAATAAATTTCTAATTTATGATAACCAGCGGTTAAATAAACGTCTTTGGTCGCATTTTTCGCCGGATGCAAGCCGCCCAAATCAGAGGTTAATTGGTCATCAATGAAAACCCAAGAATCATCATCTGAAGCAATGGTGTAGCGGTAAGTGGCGCCAGAGGACACATCAATAATCGCCCGCCAGTTAACGGCAAAGCCATAAGGATCACCGGGTTTGCCTTCGTCAACGGGCAAAAAGCGTTGGCCAAAAGTTAAATTTTTATCCACTCGGCTGAAGCTGAAAAATTCCGGATTATACCAGTCGTTTTCCCGGCCGATTTTCGTATTAGGAATAATGTCGCCTTTATATTGCTCAACCTCCGGATGATTGCTTGATAAATTGTAATATAAGCCATAATAGCCAAAATCAGTTTCTAAATTAACGTCGCAAGTACCGATGCCTAAAACCGAGCCATAAGTCGTTGGCTGGCTGACGGTGGTGGCATTCGGTTTAGTTTTAAAAGTTAAGGTTTCGGATTTAGCAATTTTGTCATTAACATCCTTAGCTTCAATTTGGAAATAATAAACTGTATCCGCTTTTAAGCCGGTTAAAGTAATGCTTTGAAAAAAATCTCGGGGCGGATTATAGTTAACGGTTTTGCCGAAATTAGTGGTGACGCCGTATTTGACCAAGCCTTCGGCGAGTTTGTTGGTCCGCCAAGTAATGACCGCGCTTGAGTTAGTGATATATAAATCGTTTTCTCCGGCCGGCGTAATACTATAAATAATTAACGCTTCGCGGTCGCTGATATCCGTGACTTTAGTTTGAAAAGTTAAATCTTCCCAACGGGCGATATTATTGTCTTTATCTTTGGAGCGCACGCGAAAATGATAATAAGTGCCATCAATTAGACCGCTGATGGTTAAATCATGGACGCGAACCAAGCGGCTGTCTGATTTAATTGAACCGTAATTCGCAGTTAAGCCATACTCAACTTCGCTGGTTGCCTCTTCATCAGTTAACCATTGAATCGTGGCGGTTTTGCCCGTGGTATAAGGCACATGAACTTGAGAAATGACCGGCGCCGTATTATCGCCGAACTTAGTGGTTTTAAAACTTTGCTCAAAAGACCGGACTTCAGTGGCGTCATCAGTCGCGGTAATGCGAAAATAATAAGTGGTTTCGGAATTTAAACCAAAAATAGTAATCGCTTGCGAGGTCACCCTTTGATTTGTAGATAAAGCCCAAATATAATGGCCGGAATCTAAACCGTATTCCAATTTACCAAAAGCCGGACGATTGACCTGCCAACTAATGGTGGCGCTGTTGTTATCTTTAGCCACCGCAATACTAGAAATGTTTAAGGGTTCAAGCGCCTGTAATTGGCTGATTGGCGCTAACAGAGTAATAAATAAAGCCAAAATTAGCAACCACCCCATTCCCCTCCTTGATAAGGAGGGGTTAAGGGGAGGTTGTTTTTTAGCTAATTTTAAATGATTTTTTTGGAAAATATAGGTCATAAATTTAGTTAATTTTCCCCGCACTTTTCAGGCATTGTATTTCCGTACCCTTTTAGTGGACCATTTGAAAAAGTCATTATTTATGATAAATAATTGAGCTATTTATTAGTATTATTTCATTCTATTTATGCCTAAAAAGTGCGGGGTTTTACGATTTTTAATTATAGCATATCATCTAAATCTTGTCAAGCAAATGTACGGTAAGTTCAATGAGTAAGTGCAACACCCTTGATAAAATAAGGGTATATGAAGCACTATCAACAATTATCAATTGAAGAAAGGGAAAGGATTCATTTGGGACTTTGGCAGAACAAAACTATTAGACAAATCGCTTTTGAACTGGGTCGGTCGCCTTCAACCAGTCAAAACAGCAAGTTAAGGAGGTCAATATGCTCAACACGGCGATTTTGGAAAGAAAGGCAATTAAGCCAGGCAGATTTTCTGTTAATTTGCTGCCAAAAACAAGTTAGGATTTCCCTACTACCCCAGCGCCACTTACCCAAGTTTTAGCGGAGCTAAAGATTAAGCCGTTTACTCCGGCTTCAGTCCGGGCTTACAAAAGCCAAGTGCTGAAAGACTTGCATATGTCTTTTGGCAAGCTGTGTTTAATGGGTTTACTACTGGTTAACGGTAGTATGTGTAGTATGTCTGGATTGATTGCAATAATTCTGACGGTTTCCATAATATTGGCTGTCGGTGTCAGCGGTCTGTCCTATTATTTATCTAACCAGGTTCTCCAAGCCGCTAGCCATGAATTTGCCGACGCACTAGATTGGCCATTTGCATCTGCGGCCTTAATATTTATTATTTCCACTTGCATTATAGTCAACTTTGCTTATACCACTATTGACTACTATTGGGCAAGAGTGCCGGTGATGAAATATCGTGGCGATGTTCCGCCTTCAGTTGAGGAAGAAATCGCCGCGATTAAAGCCAGGTGCCCTAAGGCGAGATTTCTTGTTGACTATTTAGTCAATGATCCGTTCCTAGTTGTCCGCAATGGCCGATTTGGCCGTTGCTATCACCTCTGCGTCTAGGGCGAAAAAGGTTTTGTCCATTAAGGATTGGTTGAAGTAATAATTTTATCAAGGCAAGCTTCAGGGAGGTAGGCTTGCTTTTTTATTTAGTGAATAAAGTTTCGGTGGGCAGGGCATCAGACCCTGCCCACCGACCAAAGGAGTATCCTCCTTTGGAATCCTCTTATGATCAGTGTTCGCTCGCTACCGCTCGCTCACAGATTTAATTATTGACTCCGCCTCATCCCTGCGGCAGAGACCGCAGGGTATTCGGCGGATTTGCAGAATAAAGAAGGCTCAAGCTGGTGCTTGAGCCATATTTCACTCAAAGAGCCTTTTTGATTTAGACGGCCATGGTTTTGAGATTCCACCAAAGAACCACAACCCAATACGAAGTGTAAATCACTTCCGCCGTGGCATAGGGCAGCGTCCGGATATGCCAATGAGGTTTCCAAAGCAGTGCCCACTTTTGTTGGCCGTAACGGATCCAGAACTCATTGAGCCATTGGCGGCTGGGACGGGCAAAGATGTGACGGTACCAACTTCTGGCTTTTGTCATGCCATCTGCCATCTGCTCACCAATTTCACCCTGCAAGCGCACCTCAAAATAGACATGCTGGAAAATGTAAAATTCGCGGAAACAGTGGCCAATGTATTTGAGCCGAAACCAAGCTTCTTTGGACCAGAACGTAAGCAAACTTTCACGCGGCAATTCCGGCCGACGTTCGCATCGCCGTCTCTTTGACCAAAAGCCCGCCATCATCGGATGTGTTCCTTCACCCAAGGCGCTGTTGCGATACCAAAAATAGTTTCGCAGCATTCCCCAGAATCTTTCCGGCGGCAAGCGTTTCAAAGCGGCAATCATCTGTTTTGAGCGGTAGAATTCACGAAAACATTTATACATCAGTTGCCGCAAATCTTGCCGGCTCAAATTCGGATGATTATTGACCAGATGGAAACTGTCATAGTCATTGAAGTCTAGGTCCATTGGCACGCCCGTGCAGTACATCCTGATATGCAGTTCCGAACCCGGCAAAGGCGTTAAGATGAAAAGCGAGGTTTGGTCAACACCAAGGCGTTTTAATTCCTCAATACTGGCCAAAATGCTTTCCCGTGTTTCCACTGGCCAGCCAATAATAAAAGCGGCATGGACGCCAATGCCATTTTGGTGTAAAGCATCAATCATCTTGGGAAAATTGGTAACTTGGTTTTGGTGTTTCCGAGCGTCTTTGAGCACTGCTTGGTTGAGCGACTCAAGACCAAGAAATACTTGGCTGCAGCCGGCCGCCGCCAGCTTGGGAATAAATCCCGGCAGTTGGAAAGATGCCAAATCAGCTTCAACCATAAAGCCGATTTTGTAGTCTTGCTGACGTAATTTAGCCAGCCCGTCCAAGATCGCGTCGCGAAGTGGGTTTCGAGCAAAATTATCGTCCGTGAAAAATCCGGAGAAACTGCCTTTTTGGTTGCAAATTTGTCTGACCATTTCAGTAATTGCTTTAGGGTCGCGGAAACGTTGGACTCGGCCCTGGACATTGATAATGGTGCAAAAATTGCAAGCAAACGGACAGCCGCGATTGGTGTCAAGCGTATACATTTCCGTGGCAAAGTCGTCAAAGTAATGGTTTGGATATTCCGGCATTGGCGCATTTTCTAGTGATGGCTTACCGCCTCGATATAACAGTTGAGGACGGCCAGCGACAATGTCAGAAAGGATTTGAACCCAAACTTTTTCGGCTTCGCCGTGGCAGACAATGATCCCATCAGCCATTAACTTTTGGACTTCCGGCGGCATAATATGAGGACACGGTACATCCTTTCGTTTTTCATCGTCCGCTCCGATACCATCAAACATCGTGCTGATTGAGCCGCTGACATGAAAGCCGCCAATAACCACAGTAGCGCCAGCTTTTCTGAATTTATAAGCCAAATCCCGCGCCCGCGGAAACTGATTGGTTTGCACGCCGACTAAACCAACTACGACTTTGGTTTGGCCGTCAGTAAAACGGCGTACCAATCCTATTGGATCGTCAACCCGCTGACCCCAAACCCCATCATCAAAAACTTCGATGTGGTATTTGGCGACCGATACCACTTCACTTGCCAACGCTTGTTGGGTCAGACTATACATTGCCGCCAAGCTGTTGGACGGCAACACCCCGCGCCAAAAACGGCGAGGGTAACCGCGATCGTCATAATTCGTCGGCCGAACCAAAAAAACAACCAGCCGATTCACCCCCTTTCCCCCAGCCACCAGTGTCTTCATCGTTTTTTCCTTTCTTCTATAGTTTTGAACCAAAATTTCTCGTTCTGTTTTTCCTGTTTCCCTTGGTTAAATTAGGTCAAAGGACATAACTTATTTATAACACAGACAAGATTCACTTTCAAACAAAATATTATTTGATATTATTGGTTAAATTATCTATAATAAAGAAAATATGACCAAAAATGATAAGCTAGAAATTTTAATCAAGCAGCCAGACGATCAAACGGCAGGCGAACCCGGCTGGCTGACTCAAGCCGGCGAAGGCGAACTGCTTTTAGATGTTTGCCAAGATAAAAATAATATTTATGTCGTTTCGGCGATTGCCGGCGCCAAGCCCGAAGATTTAGAAATTGCCCTTAATAACGACATGTTAACCATTCGCGGCCAACGCCAGCAGGATTCAGAAGTTGAAGAAAAAGACTTTTTTTACCGCGAATGTTACTGGGGCAGTTTTTCCCGTTCCATCATCTTGCCAACCGAAATAAAAGCTGATAAGATTTCAGCAGTTCTGAAAAACGGCGTTTTGACCGTCACTTTACCCAAAGCCAAAAATCGGCAAAATATCCCTATAAAAATTAGCGAGGAGTAAAAAATGGCCATTAATAATTCCAATCAAATTAACCAGCCCGACTTAAAAGGAAAGGTTGAAAATTTTACCGGAAAAATCGCAACGATTCTGACTGCTGACGGCCAAAAAATTAACTGGCCAATTAAAAATTTACCTGACGACTGCCAAATTGGCACGGCAGTTCGCTTAGTTTTAAAAACCAATGAGAGCGACGAAGAAGACCGGGGACAAACCGCCAAAACTATCCTCAACGAAATTCTAAAAACAAACAAAAATGAAGAATAAAAAGTTTGACGCCGCGTTCAAGGAAAAAAAGAAAAAGGGGTGGTTAATTTTGACCACGTTTTTTTTAATTTTATTTTTGATTTTTTTCGCCTTAGTCTTTGGGCTTGAACGGGCTTATGCCGGCAAATTTTATCCGCGAGTAAAAATCGGCAACCTTGACGTTTCCGGCCAAAACATCAAAAGCGTGGAAAATAATTTGAAAAATTTTGAAGCCGAAATTCAAAATCAGGGCCTAAGTTTTAAAGCTAACGGCCAAGAAATTAAAGTTAATCCGGTTAATATCGCCGCCGCGGATCCGGACTTAGCTAAACCGGTCTTGGTTTTTGGCTGGCCCCAAACCATCAATGCCGCTTATCAGGTTGGCCGAAATTCTAACCCCCTAAAAAATCTGACGGAAAAATTTCAGCTGTTAGTTTTAGGCCGAGAAATTCCAGTTTATTATCGGCTTGACGAGACAGAATTGCTAAATATTTTAAAAAATAATTTTTCGGCTCTAGAAAAACAACCCACTAATGCCGGCTTAGAAATTACGGGCAATAATTTTGAAATCACGGGTGAAAAATCCGGCTATGTTTTTGATTATCAAAAAGCCGTTGATCAGCTTAAAATCAACCTTAACCAACTTAATACGGCGCCAATCACTTTAGACCTGAATTTCACCGAGCCAGAAATTAAAAAAAATGAAACTGGACAAGCTCAAAATATTCTGGAAAAAGCTTTAGCTTTGAATGCTTTAACTTTAACTTATAAAAAAAGCCGATGGGAAATTGCTAAAAATGAATTTACCCCTTGGCTTGAGTTTCAAAAGTTTGAAGGTGAGATTGTGGTTGGCTTTAATCAGGAAAAAATTTATGATTTTCTTAATAAAATTGGAACCGTAATTAATGTTGAAGCCAAAGAAGCCAAATTTAAAATGACCGGCGATCGGGTGACGGAATTTGAAGCCAGTCAAGACGGCCAAGAGCTTGATTTAGCGGCGACTTATAAAAAAATTAACGCCCAGCTGATTTTAGGTGAGAATAAAGAAATTGAGCTTGTCGTCAAAATAACGCCGGCCAAAATCGCTACAGCTGAATTAAATAATTTAGGCATCAAAGAATTGCTCGGCCGCGGCGTTTCTAATTTCAAAGGCAGTCCTAAAAATCGGCGGCATAATATTACGGCTGGCGCAGTCAGTTTAAATGGTATTTTAATCGCCCCGGGCGAAGAATTTTCTTTACTCAAAGCCTTAGGCCCGGTTGACGCCGAGCACGGCTATAAGCCGGAATTAGTGATTAAGGGAGACCGAACGATCCCGGAATTTGGCGGCGGGCTTTGCCAAATTGGCACCACCACTTTTCGCGCTGCTTTAAGTTCCGGCCTACCCATTACCCAACGCCGCAATCATTCTTATCGGGTAATTTATTATGAACCGGCTGGTATGGATGCGACGATTTATGATCCAGCGCCGGATTTTCGTTTTCTAAACGACACCAAAAATTATATTTTATTTACGACAAAAATTGTTGGCGATGATTTAATTTTTGAATTTTATGGCACGCGCGATGGCCGCCAGGTTGACCTCGGACCAAATCCGCCGAAAATTTATAACATTGTTTCGCCCGGCGAACCACGTTATGTTGAAACTGAAGAATTGAAGCCTGGGGAAAAGAAAAAAGTGGAAAGCGCCCATGCCGGTGCTGACACCTATTTTAAATACACGGTGACCTATGCCGACGGCACAGTTAAAGAACAGGATTTTTACAGTCATTATGTTCCTTGGAAAGAAGTTTGGTTAGTGGGAAAAGAACCAAGTGTGGCCACGACAACCGAAAGCTTGCCCGAAATTCAAAATTAAAAAACCGCCAGCTTTATAAAAAAGTGACAGTTTTCTAAATCAGGCAGTCGCGCTGCCCAAAAATCTGCAGACCCCAGCACTTAACTCTGTGAATTACCGTTTTTACGATTTTCAACTTCGAAGCACGCTTATTTAGCTTAAAGACATAATTCCGTAACAGGTTTAGTGCGGAGCAAATAGGATCTACAAATTTTTGAGCAGATTGTCGGAAAATCTGCTGATTAATCTGCAGACCCCGCCCAAATTTTTGCTTCGCAAAAATTTAAGCGGGGCGAGACGAGGTTTTATTCTAAGTGATAATAAATTTAGAGATAAACTCTTTGATTAATCTGCTGATTAATCTGCAGACAAGAAGTTTATTTTTAGGAGAAACCCAGCCGGAGCCGGACGGTCCAAAAGACAAACTCCGTGCTTGTCGTGCCTGCAGAAGTCGGATAGCAAGTTTTTCCCCGCATTGCTACGAGGCGAAAGGAGGTTTTGGTTAAAGGTACAACTTGCTTGCTATCCAAATTCCTACAGGCACTCAAAGCCACCCCTCCAAAAGCTTAGCACAAAAAGCACGCCGGAGGGCTACCCGTTTGGGCTGTCTGCAGATTAATCAGAGGATTTGTTTGTTATAATGATTTGAAAAGAACCAATTAGCTTAGCAAATTTTTAGATTTTTGTCAAGCCCAACTAAATTTTTGCTTGTCAAGAATTTAGGTGGGTCAAGACAAAATTAATCAAGTAAATCAAAAAACCGCTTAGATAAGCGTTTTTTTGTCCCGACGTAAAGTCGGGATCCCGATTCTGCCATCGTCGGACATCGGGATTTTCTTTTTGTTTTGCCTTGATTAAAAAATTCTAACTAATTTACCTGCCAAAATTTTCAAATTAGTAAAGTGTTTTTAAGATTTCGTTTGATATAATTTCTACCCCAGCCTGTTTTAAAAATTAGAGGCCCCCTTCTTTTAGTAGAAAATGATTTACCTTGATTATGTTTTTCTAGTCTAACTTTTAAATTATTAGTATAACCAATATATAATTTACCATCCTTTTGGCTTTTTAAAATATAAACATAATACATATTTGAAAATTTAGGCGGGTTTATTTATTGATTTTTTATTAATCTAATCATTTTGTTTTTACTTGTCAACCCTTTAAGGATCTCAATTTGTGATTTCGCCACTTTAAAATGGTTAGCCAAAAAATTAATTAGTTCTCGGTTGGCTTTGCCTTTTTCTGGCACCGCCCTGAGATGAATTTTTAAAAAATTTTCTTTTTGTTCAATAATTTCAGTTTTACTGGAGCGAGGAATAACTTTAACCAAGATATCCATAGTTATAATTTTGAATTTTGAAAATCGAATTTTGATTCAATATATTAATATTCTAATCTTTCAAAATTCAGTTACCTGCCCGCCATGGCCTGTTTAATTTGGCGATAGAACTAAAATTTAAATCAAGCTCAACAATTTTAATTTTAAAAAATAATTAAGGCGATGGCCCGCCCGCCTTGACTTCGTCAAAGCGAAGTCGGGCGCGGCAGGCGGGTTTAAAATTGAATGAAAATTAAAAATTCGAAATTGGAATTTTTTAAATACGTTCCAGTAAAATCAACTCCGCTTTATCAGTTTTTGGATCATAAATCGCAAAAGTCGCTCTGGCGAAAAGGCCGGCTAGGGTGCCGGGATTTCTCAAAACGGTTTTGCCAATTTTTTTCTCCCAAACCCGATGATCATGGCCGTAAAAAAGCGCATCATACTTTTGACTTTGGGCCAACTTTTGAGCAAGCCACGGATAATGGGTAAAGACAACAGTCCGACCGCCAAATTCTAATTGACCGGTTTGGCCGTGAATAATGATATTTTTAAATTTGGTGGCCACTGCTTTCATCATTTTTTGGTCACCATCCACATTACCAAAGACCAGATGGATTTTACCCTTAAATTTTTTGGCGATTTCTTCAAGGACCGCGGGCGCACAAACATCACCGCAATGAATAATAGTTTTAATTTTTTGTTTTTTAATAAACGAGAGTGCCCGATAAATATTAACCAGATTATCGTGGGAATCGGAAATAACTGCGATTTTTGTCAAGGCTGACTCGACCATATGGTAAAAATTAATAATGAGAGGGAGGGGTTTCATTTTACCGTGACTGATTTGATGTAATCTAAAACTTTTCTTGAAGCAATAACATTTTTTAAATAATCGCGATAAGCTGGCTGCTGCAAATTTTTTTCAATTTCGGAATTGCCGACATAAGCGGCTAAAGTATTTTTAATCTCCAGGTCAATTTCCTGGTTGCTGACTTCAATATTTTTATCTTTACCCACTCGGCGTAAGACTAAAGCGCTTTTCACCCGCTTCATGGCTTGCGGCGCCAAATCCAAAAGCAAATCTGCTCGACTTTTTTTAAGATGATTTAAATAATCCTCAAACTTTAACCCTTGAGCGGTTAAATTATACTCCAGTTCATCAACCATCTTTTTGGTCTCGGAATCAACTAAAAAGTCCGGAATATCAGTAAATTTGCTTTGTTCAATAATT
Organism: Candidatus Buchananbacteria bacterium RIFCSPHIGHO2_02_FULL_39_17; assembly: GCA_001817425.1. Taxonomy (GTDB): domain Bacteria; phylum Patescibacteriota; class Patescibacteriia; order Buchananbacterales; family UBA6539; genus HO2-39-17. The sequence continues at coordinate 11,650 of MHII01000029.1, forward strand.
TTATCAATTAATTCATTTTCCGTTTCCCGGGCTTGGCGGCTTTCGGCTTCGGTCTGTAATTTTTGCCTAATTTCATTTTTGAATTCAGCCATCGTTTTAGAAGTGCCAAAACTTTTAGCCAATTCATCATTTAATTCCGGCAAGTCCAATTGATAAACAGCGTTAAGCTTCACCTTAAAATCAACTAAACGTCCAGCTAAATTTTTTTGGTGATAATTTTCCGGAAATTTTAAAGAAAATTCTTTAGTTTGATTTTTAGTTAAGCCAATCAACTGATCTTCAAAGCCCGGAATAAAAGCGTTTTCACCGATGACTAAAGGAAATTTTTGCTGTTTGCCCTGACTAACCGGGATTTTATCTAAAAAAGTCTCAAAATCAATTTCCACTTTATCGCCGCTTTTGGCCGGACGGTCAACTAAAATTTCTTTAGCCCGCATTTTTTGCAAATTAGTTAAAGCTTTTTGGACTTCTTGTTCGCTCACTTCAATTTTTTTCCTCGCCACCTTGATTTGCTGATAATCACCGAGTTCAACTTCAGGCAATAAACTGATTTTAGCCTGATAAATTACCGGATTGTCCGGCGCTAATTTAATAATTTCAATCTGCGGCGAACCAATAGTGATTAGATGATTATCATTAATGGCTTTAAATAAAGTTTTTTTAACTGCCGGCTCAATCGCTTTTTCCCAAATTTCCGCTAAGCCAACTTTTTGTTTAATAATTTCAAAATTAGCCTTGCCCGGCCGAAAGCCGGAAATTTTTGTCGTTTCCGAAATTTGTTTAGCCGCTTGTTCCAAAAACGGCTGATATTCATTAGGGGCTAATTCAATCGTAATCTCGGCTTGGCCGCGGGGCAGTTTTTTAAAATCAATTTTCATAAAAATATAATGCTAATCTGCGAATTGATGCGAATGCCACTAATATTTTTATTTGTGTCATCCATATATATTAGTATTATGTCAAATTAGTCTAACAAAAAAAATTTATTTAGTCAATAAAAAGCGGGCCGAAAAGGCTCGCTATGTCACTTTGGTAATTAGCCAAAGCAAAATTAAATGCATCGTATTGTCAGTAATAGCATAGACTAAACAGGCAAAGGGCAATTCAATGTCCCGATATCTGTCTTTGGCAGAAAACGTCGCCATAATATCCGGATGACCGATTAATTTACCAGTAGTTAACCAATGAATACCGGTCGATCGGCCAATGCGAAAGAAAAACCAAAACGATAATCAGCGGATTTATTGTCCAAAAAAAAGGCAAACCGAAGCGGTGTAAAGAAAGTAATGCCAAGTGCACCATAAAAATCCCATCCAACTTTTTTGGCTTTTTCGTAAAGTCATTTTCCAGTTTTGGAGCAGATAGTCGCCGGTTAAATGGCCAAGGACAATTCGGGCAAAAACATCTTCCATAACTAGACCCTCCTCTATTTAAATTCAGTTTTAACCTCCAAACAAGACAAATTAGCATATAAAAACAAAAGAGCCAATAGAATGAATTGACCCTAAATTTTTGGTTAAAAAATCTAAAGCAAAAGTAATGGCGCAATGACAATGGAGGCCGTGGCCACGACTTTGATTAAAATATTTACTGACGGGCCGGACGTGTCTTTAAATGGATCCCCAACCGTGTCGCCGATGACCGCGGCTTTGTGGGCGTCAGAACCTTTGCCGCCTAAATTTCCGGCTTCAATATATTTTTTCGCATTGTCCCACGCGCCGCCGGTGTTGGCCATAAAAATCGCCATCAAAAAACCAACCGTCATGGAACTCGCCAAAAAACCAGCTAAAGCCGCGGCGCCTAAGCCAAAGCCAACCGCCAGAGGAAAAATAATCGCCAGCGCGCCGGGTAAAATCATTTCTTTAATCGCCGCTTGCGTGGAAATTTCAATGCAGCGCCGATGATCCGGCTTAGCCGTGCCTTCAAGCAGGCCCGGGATTTCTTTAAATTGCCGTCTGACTTCCTGGACCATTTTAAAAGCGGCTTTGCCCACTGACTTCATAGTGAGAGCGGCAAACACAAAAGGCAAAAGTCCGCCAAAAAACATGCCAACAATGACATTAGCACTAAGCAAATTAATCACTTCCAAACCAACAATTTGAGAAAAACTAATTAACAAAACTAAAGCGATTAAAGCCGCCGCGGAAACCGAAAAACCTTTGCCCACCGCGGCGGTGGAATTGCCAATGGCATCTAAAACTTCCGCCCGTTCCCGGGTTTCTTTACCCATGCCAGCCATTTCCGCAATCCCCGCGGCATTATCCGCAATCGGGCCATAAGTGTCAGTCGCTAAGGTAATACCCAAAGACGCAAGCATACCCACCGCTGCCATGGCAATGCCAAATAAACCAGCAAAATAATAAGCAGTCAAGGTTGCCGCGGACACCGCGACAATCGGCGCCACCGTGCTAATCATCCCTACCGCCAAACCGCTAATAATCGTGGTGGCTGGACCCGTTTGAGCGGATTCAGCAATATACCGAGTCGGCCGATAACGATAAGAAGTAAAATAATCTGTCGCCAAGCTAATCAAAACCCCGGCTAAAAGTCCGGCTAGCAGCGCCCAAAAAACATTAAAATTACCGGGCAAAATATAATAAATCAAAGGAATGGCAAAAATCGTGGTTGCGCCATTGGCGACCGCAATCGCCGCATTTATCACCACATGCGGCTTTGGATGTTTGAAATATTGAACAACGGCATTACCGATTAAAGTGCCAATAATGCCAACTGCCGCTAAAAGCATGGGTAAAAATAAAGCGTCCGGACCAAAGGTCGCCATGCTGATTGAGCCTAAAGCCGTCGCGGCAATAATCGCGTCAACATAAGTTTCATAAAGGTCAGCGCCCATCCCCGCCACGTCGCCGACATTATCGCCGACGTTATCGGCAATCACCGCCGGGTTTCTTGGGTCATCTTCGGGAATACCGGCCTCAACTTTGCCGACTAAATCCGCGCCGACATCAGCGGCTTTGGTATAAATACCGCCGCCGACTCGGGCAAAAAGCGCCACCGAAGAAGCGCCAAAGGCAAAGCCAAACATCACGTCAATATCTTTAAATAAAAGATAGGAAACAAGCACACCGATTAAACCAAGGCTAACCACGGCTAAACCGCTGACACTGCCGGCGAAAAAAGCGGTTTTCAAGCCCTGATGAAGATTTTCCTGAACCGCTTCCGCGGTTTTGGCATTGGCTAAAGTCGCAATGCGCATGCCGATATTGCCGGCGGCAATGGAAATAACCGAACCAAAAGTAAAAAGGAGAGCCGTTTTCCAGCTCAAACCCGGAACAAAAGCAATGAGCAATGAAACGACAATAATAAAAATTGCTAAAACCCGATATTGCTTGTTTAAATAAACTAAAGCGCCCTGATGAATGTGTTCGGAAATTTCTTTTGCCCGATTATTGGCAACTTTCTTGTTTTTTATTTGATAAGCAAAAATGCCAGCGCCAATTAACCCGACGAGCGCCGAGAGTAAAATCCAAATTTCAAATTGCCCCATAAAAATTTTAATAATTAATTATGATTCAACTTCTTTCTCTTTTTTGGTCTTAGTTTTTTTCTCTTTCTTAGTTTTCTTCTCGGCAGTCTTTTCTTCTGTGACCTGATTTTTTTCCTCATCTTTTCCCTCATTCTTTTTCGCCTCATCCTGTTTTAGCTCTTCCTCTTTTTTATCTTCTTTTTTATCTTCGCCAACAACTGGCTCGGCGGCTTGACCGTCTGCTTTTGCTTCGTCTTCTTCAACTTTCTTACCGTCTGTAGAAATAATATCAATTTTCCAACCAGTTAATTTCGCCGCTAATCTGACATTTTGGCCGGCTTTACCAATCGCCAAAGATAATTGGTCTTCAGTCACTTGGGCCGTGGCGATTTTGTTTTGCTCGTCAAGTTTAATATTAATAATTTTTGCCGGCGACAAAGCATTAGCAATAAATTCAGTTGGATCTTCGCTGTATTTAATAATATCAACTTTCTCGCCTTTGAGTTCGGAAATGATGGTTTGAATCCTGGCGCCGCGCTGGCCAATACAAGAGCCAATCGGATCAATGTTTTCCTGATCCGTGGCCACGGCGATTTTCGTCCGCGAGCCGGCTTCTCGGGAGATCGCTTTAACTTGAACCACGCCCGAGGCAATTTCCGGAATTTCCAAAGCAAAAAGTTTTTTGACAATTTCTGGATGAGACCGCGAAACAATAATTTCCGGACCCTTGGTTGTTTGATTAACGGAAAGAATGTAGACTTTAAAATGCCCGCCCGGCGTATAATTTTCGTTTCGGATTTGCTCTTCCGGCGGCAAAAGCGCGGTCGTCCGGCCCAAATCAATTAAAACCAAATTGCCTTCTCGGCGCTGAACCGTGCCCACCAAAATTTCCCCTTCCCGCTGCTTGAACTCTTGAAATATAGTTTCACGTTCAGTTTCGCGCAATTTTTGAATAATCACTTGTTTCGCGGTTTGAGCGGCCATTCGGCCAAAATCACCCGGCATCTCAAGCGCGGTCTTAATTTCTTCACCAACCACAGCGTCTTTTTTAATCGCCAAAGCATCTTTTAGCTGGAGTTCAATTTTCGGATTAAAACGCCGCACTTCTTCTTCATTTTCACTGGCTGGTTTGTCGGCTAACGCCGAGGCGTCTTTTTCTGACTTTTCTTCTTTTTTCTTGACTGCAATTTCTTCTGTTTTTTCTTGATTTAACATTTCTAAAAGCTCCGGGGGCAAATCTTCAACCACAGTTTTAACGTCAAAAACCTTAATTTTTCCAGTATTAAGGTCAAATTCCACTTTAATATTTTGATTTTTTTCGCCGAAATCCTTGCGATAAGCCGCGGCTAAAGCGGCTTCAATCGTGGCAATCACCGCTTCTAAGGGCACGCCCTTTTCCTCGCAGATTTGTTTAACGGCTTCGGCAATTGATTGTTGATCCATATTATAAAATCTCAAAATTTAAACCCGCCTGCCATCGCCTTTCTTAAATATTTAATAATAAATTTTAGTCCGAATAAACCTAAATTGTTTCACTAAAATTTTTTGGCAGGCATTGGCGGGCAGGTCTCAAATCTCAAAATTTAGGAACTCCACTTTGTGGGATATTTAATTCAATTTTTTATGAAAAATGGTCGCCAGCAGCGACCAAAAACAACAAATTCAGTGATATTGTTACTTTAAGGGATTTTTGGAATTTTGTCAAATTGACGTTATTTAATTTAAGGAGTAATCTAAAAGTATTCAACTGAGGAGGAAAAATTAATGACCACGGTAATTGATGATTTGTCAGACCTTGAATTAAAGGCGGCGATGCATTATCTTAAGCACGAGCGCGATAAGAAACAGATGATGGCCAGCACGGTGGCGACCCACTTAGGTCTAGCTTTGTTCGATTATTTTGACTTGGAGTCGGACGCCAAAACGCCAACCATTGAACAGCTCAAAGGAATATCTCAACTACTAAGTGTCAATTGGGACAAGATGATTAGTTCTATCAAGAAAGTTGAGGGCAGGAGTGTTGCCGAGATAAAAGCTGGTATCCAAAACGTTTAAAATTGTTCTTAAGCCGAATCAATTCTGCTTGCACTAAAATTTCCGGTGCAAGTTTTTTAATTGCCCACTTCTTTAAAATGTTTGATTTCGAAATTGACAGTTTAACGGTTTTAGTATATGATTAAAGGTTTTGAAACATTTGGGACATTAACAACCATTTTAACTTTTAGCTAAGGAGGGTAGTTGAATGGAGTCAAATAGTAAAAAAACACTGAAAACGGAAAAAGATGCCCAGCGGTTTGAGCTAGTGGCTGAAACAATTAAAGCGATACGTTGCTTGATCACCTCAAACTGGGATGAGACAAGAATTGTCAAAGCCTTGATTAGTAGCAAAGTTGACCTGACAGTCATCGCTCAAGCACTGGGGTCCGTTAATTGGCCAGATGACAAAGTTGCCCAAACTCTGATTGAAGCGCTTTGGCCAGGTTCAGAAAAAACAATAGTTGGTCAACCGGTTCCCCAAATCCAAGTTGCTAAAACTTTAAAGGCGATTGGTTGGGACAACCTTAGGATCATTTTGGCAATTAAGGCATCTGACACGTCATTGGGGAATATAAGCCTCGCTCTAGCGCTCCGGGAGCTGAAAATGAGTGATGACGTGGAAGTAGTTAAGAACCTAAAAGCAGCAGGAGTTCAAGACTCAGATTTAAGTAAGATTCTTGAAGTATTACCATGGGATGACGCACGGATTGCCAGAGCGATATCGGCTTGAAATTCAACCATACAAGACTTATCTCATTTGAAAAAATGGGGTAAGTCTTTTTTCTTTAATTCACGTCCTTAAAATGCTTAATTTCAATTGGCTGATTCTGGTCATTAACTAAAATACTTAAAACATCAATGCGCCAATCGCTGCGCCGCCGACTCTCGGCGAGATAGCTTAAGCCCGCTGCCATAATTTTTTCTAGTTTCTCTGGGGTGACGGCTTCTTCCGGCCAGCCGGCGGCTAAGCCGCGCCGAGTTTTTACCTCCACAAAAACAACCGTTCTGCCTTTCTTGCAAATCAAATCCACTTCGCCAAAACGTTTGCGGTAATTAGCGGTTAAAATTTTATAGCCCCGCCACCAAAGATAGTGCCGGGCATACTTTTCGCCGATTTTCCCGAGCGATAGTCTATCCATGCTCTTGTCGTCTCGACCGACCCAGCCGTTCTTGAACGGCTGGGGAGCAGAGAAATCTCAATGAATTACCCAACCGCAGCAGAGCTGCGGGGATATCAAATATTATAGTAAATTAAGAGTTAAATCGTAAAAATTAGGATTAACTTTTTTGATTAATAAAACCTTTTTCTTTCTTGACCATCTTTTTAGTTGTTTTTCTCGAGCAATCGCCTCATAAGCATTATTAAATTCTTCACAATAAACCAATTTAGTTAAGTTATATTTGCTAGAAAAACTATTAACCACTTTTTGTTTATGTTGCCAAACCCTTTCCGCTAGATTGTTCGTAATACCAATATTAAGAAGTGGTATTCCATTTATTCATAATAATATAAACATAAAATATTTTTTGGTTTGACATATTAGCTATGATGAGATCCCTCGACTCGCCCGACACAAGTCGGGCTCGCTCGGGACGACACAAGGGTAAATAAAAAGCGCTCTTCTGCGCTATGTTTCAATTCTAATTTCCTAACTTCCTAATTCCTAACCTCCTAACCTACGGCAGGTATTTTTTAAACTTTCTTTTTTGTTCCAGTTCTTGGCGCAGTTGAGGTACTTGCATTAATAAATATTTAAGAATAAAGGCAAGCCAAACCGCGCCGCTGATTAATATCAGTAAAAGCCAAAATCTGGCCGCGAGCAAAACCACGCCCTGCCAGGCAAAAAAAAGATAAATTAAGCCTAAGATCCCAATTGTTAAAAACAACCGAAAAAGTCGCTCCAAGCCTTTAATTTTTAAGCCGTCTCTAATCTTTTTCCTATAAACCTTAAGGGCTAAACTGCCAATAATTAAAATCATAAAAATGGCTAATAAAATCATAACCGCGCGAAAATGCATTGCACCGGGGCGCAGAGTAAAAAGATGGCTAGGCTTAAAGAAATATTTTAGATAGTCAATCATAATAATAGGCTGCCGCCCCATGCTGAATTCGCAATTAATTTACTTTAAAAATTAATCCATAATGATAAATGCCGGCAGCAAACTCATCAACTAATTCAAGCTTTAAATCTCGGGCAATTTTTTTTACGGTTTCCGGCTTAATCCGATCAATCGACGGCGGGCCAAATGAGGCCGGATTTTGATTCCAATCAATGACTAGTAATTTCCCGCCGATCTTAAGCAGGCGCACGGCCTCTTTAATAATATTTTCATCTTGTTTGGATTGGAACAAAATATTTATCAGCAGAGCAAAATCTAAATTCTCGGCCGGGATTTTAGCAGAACCATAGCTTTCCAAATTCGCCCAAACGCCTTTAACATTATTAAGTCCGCCCAACCTAGCTTTACTGGTGACTGTTTGCAGCACCGACTTTAAAATATCAACCGCATAAACAGTCGCTTTGTCTCCAACAATTCTGGCGGCCGGTAAAACAAAATGTCCGGCTCCCCCACAACCTAAGTCAGCCAGGCGTGCGCCGGCTTTCACGCCCAAGCGCTCAAAAATGGCGATTGGGTCCAAAAGTTCATTGCCACCGGAGATGTAAACCATTTTTTTAGGAATTTAGGAGTTAGAAATTAGGCGGGTAGGAATTTTTAAGCTAATTCCTAACTTCCTAATTCCTAATTTATTATACTCCAAATCAGTCATTAAGAAAATGCTTCACTGGCTCAAAAGTCTGGCGATGAATGTCAGCGGCGCCGTATTTGGCAATCATTTGAAAATGGTGATTCGTGCCATAGCCCTTATGCTGTTTAAAGCCATATTGGGGATATTTTTCGTCTAGTTCATCCATTAAGCGGTCGCGCGTGACTTTGGCGACAATGGAAGCCGCGGCAATGGAGCGAATCTTATAATCGCCGTCAATAATGGATAAAGCCGGCAAATTTTGATAATTGATTTTTATCGCATCAACCAACAAATAATCAGGGGCAGGTAAAAGTTTTTTTAAAGCTTGTTGCATGGCCATAATATTAGCGGCCACGATTCCCGATTCATCAATTTTTTGCTGACTAACCGCGCCAATCGCCCAGCCAACGGCCTGACTAATAATTTCTTCAAAAAGTTTTTGCCGTTCAGGCGCGCGCAAAAGTTTAGAATCTTTAATGCCTTTGATTTTAATTTTAGGATCTAAAATCACGGCCGCGGCCACAATCGGCCCAGCCCAAGCGCCTTTACCCGCCTCGTCTAAACCAGCAATTAATTTATACCCTTGGCGTCTCAATTTTTTTTCTTTTAAAAAATGGGGAAAAATCATGAAATGAATAAAGTTTCGGTGGGCAGGGCATCAGACCCTGCCCACCGACCAAAGGAGTATCCTCCTTTGGAATCCTCTTATGATCAGTGTTCGCTCGCTACCGCTCGCTCACAGATTTTATTATTGACTCCGCCTCATCCCTGCGGCAGAGACCGCAGGGTATTCGGCGGATTTGCATAATAAAAATTAATTATGAGTTGATAATTTGTGGAAAAAGCTGTTTATTAATTGTGCCTGATTAGCTGATAACCGTCAAATTCTTATTAAAAAATCATCATCGGAGCAAAAAAATTAAAATCACCAAAAAATTTAACTAAATTAAGCAAAAATAAACTTATTGACTCACTAAGTATTAATATAGTAGTCTAAAAAGACCCTAAAATAAAACTAAAATAAAGTTAATTTAGGAGGAACTATGCCCCCGGAAATGCTCAACGAGGCTCAAAAAGCAATTTCCGCCGAGGCGCAACTACAGCATTGCTATCGTAAAATGCAAGCGATGGCAATTAATCCCAAAGTCAAAGCAGTGATCCATGACTTGCTTTTGATGGAGGAAATGAACGAAGTTTTACTCCGTTCACTGCAGAAAAAATGGATTGCTTAACTTTTTTTGGAAGCCTTGGACAGCGCCTCAGTCGAAATTAAATTTTACCTTAAGCTGATCAATTTCAATTAAGGGCAGGGGTTTATTTTTTAAAAAATGGTCACCTTTGGCGACCGCTTTTTTTAAAAAATCTAATTTACAATTTTCCTAATCTTTTATGGTCTGCTTCAAACTTTGCCATCAGCTTTTAATTTTTCAATATATCTTTCTGCTTCCATCGCGGCCTGGCAGCCCGAACCGGCGGAAGTAATCGCTTGGCGAAAAATATGATCTTGGCAATCACCGGCGGCAAAAACCCCGTTAACATTAATATGGCTCTTTTTGTCAGTGACAATATAACCTAACTCGTCTAATTGAATTTTGTTAATGAAAATCTTGGTGTTTGGGATATGACCAATGGCCAAAAATAAACCGTTAGTTTTAATCTCGGACATTTCATCGGTTTTGATATTTTTTAATTTTAAGCCTGTGACAAATTGGCCATCGCCTAAAACTTCAGTAATTTCCGTGCCCCAGATAATTTCAATTTTATCTTTAAGCGAAAAAACGCGCTCCTGCATAATTTTGCTCGCTTTAAATTCATTTTTCCGGTGGATAATTGTCACTTTCTTGGCAAATTTATAGAGGGCTAAAGTTTCTTCCATCGCTGAATCACCACCGCCCACGACCACGGCTTCCCGGTCACGATAAAAAGCCGCATCACAAGTCGCGCAAGTGGAAACCCCGCGGCCGAAATATTTATCTTCACCCGGCACATCTAAGCGCCGCGCCGCCGCGCCCGTGGCAATAATCACAGTTAAAGCCTGATAAACCTCTTTTCCGGCCACAATCTCAAAATAATCTTTTTTAATGTCAAAAGAATCAGCTTGAGCCAAAACATATTGAGCGCCAAACTTTTGGGCTTGTTTTTTGGCGTTTTCCACTAACTGCGTCCCTAAAATCCCTTCGGGAAAACCCGGAAAATTTTCCACTACCGTGGTTAAGCTGAGCTGGTCCGGCGAAGCGGCCTGTAAAACAATGGGCTTAAGCTCGGCTCGAGCCGCATACAAAGCAGCGGTGTGAGCGGCAATCCCACCGCCGATAATAATCACCTCGTTTTTTTGCCTTGCCATTATACTAATTTATCAATTTTATTGATTAAGGTATTTTTATCCTGCACACCAATCATCTGCTCCACCGGGCGGCCATCTTTAAAAATCATTAGGGTCGGAATGCTCATCACTAAAAAACGGTTAGCCGACCGCGGCGCTTCATCCACATTCAATCTGCCAATTTTAATATTTTTTCCTTGGTAAAGGGCGGCAACTTCCTCTAAAATCGGCTCCTGCATTTTACAGGGACCGCACCACGAAGCCCAAAAGTCCACCAAGACTGGGGTTTTTGAGCTAAGCACCTCGGCATTAAAATTTTCATCATTCAAAGTCACTTCCGACATATTATTTTTCGTCAAGACCTGCCCCTGCCTACCGGCAGGCAGGCGCCATCGCCTAATCTTATGAGTTTTGAGTTTATGTGTTTAAATTATTATTTATGTCTTGCCTAAAGTTTTAGGAGAGGCGTTTGGCCCGCCCGCCTTGACTTCGTCAAAGCGAAGTCGGGCGCGGCAGGCGGGTAAAATTAAAGTAAAAAGATTAATCATCAATTTACTTGCTCTTAAATTGACGCTCTCATTAATTAATGGCAAAAATTTCAATTATTCTTAAAGATAAAAAAAATGAGGTCTAAAATTTTTTGGATAGAACCATTATAGCGCCAAAAAAAATTACTGGCAAGTTTTTTTAGAAAAATCTTTAAATTAGGAGATTTTTAACAAATAATTTAAGGCTTTTTTTAACTCCTGATCTTTAAATTTTTTAACTTTTTTCTCTAAAAGCCTTTTTTCCAGCGAAGTTAAATTGCCCCGAACGGCTTCAAGCTGCTGGAGGATTTCTAAAAATTTCGCCTGATGGGCAAACATTTTTTCCACACCCACTAATTGCCCGATTAAACGACGCAGTTGAAAAATTTCCGCGTTTTGCCAATTTTTTTGAGCCATTAATTTTTAATTAAGCGGCTAAAAGCAATTTTAGCGTCTTGATTTTTAATCACCACTTGATAAATCGTTGATAAAAGAGGAAAATTTTTGATTCTTTTGTCTAATTTTTGCGCCAGCGGCGGCAAAGAATAGTAGCCTTCGCTTTCTTTAGAGCCAGCAAGTCTTAAAGCCAGTTGGCGACCTAACTGTTGATTGTGTGACGTCGGACAAAAACCAGTGGCAATTAAATCCCCGACTCCAGCCGGGGTTAAAGTCGTCTGGGCCCGCCCGCCCAACAAAGGCAAAAGGCGAAAAATCTCTTCTAAAATTTTTGCCGTTAAAAAACCTTTGCGGTTATTCTGCCAACCTAAGCCATCGGCAATGCCCAGACTAATGGCATAAACATTTTTTAAAACACCCAAAGCGCCCACGCCGACCACATCAGAGGAATAAGAAACCAATAATCCAGAATGGGAAAAAATTTTTTTAATTTTTTCAAAAGCTGATTTTTTGGTCGTGGCGGCCACAGCCGCGCCGCCTTGATTTCTCATCAATTCCGAAGCTAACATCGGCCCATAAAGCAAGGCAAAATTCTGGCTAGCCGGCAATGATTCTTTTAAAATTTGACTGATAAATTTTTTTGATTTCTTGTCAATACCCTTGGAAACGGAAATAACGATTGTCTCTTTTTTCAAGAAAGGTTTAATGTTTTTGATCGCCGCTGGCGTGGCAAACGACGGCAGGCACAAAAATAAAAAATCAGCCGTGGGCACAATGTCGGCTAACGGGCGCTGGTTTCTAACTTTATTTTTTACCACATCCCAAAAATGAATTTTTGTCTCTTGGTTTTCGCTAAGAGTTTTACCAATCGCTTTACCAATCGCCCCCGCACCGATAATCGTCACTTGTTTTACCATATAATTGACCTTTTAAGCCTATGGTTGGAGCGCCGCTGGCGATTGTTGTCCTTGCGGCTGTTGCCCTTGTTGTTGTTGCTGCTGAAAGTTGCGGAACTGGCTGGTCATTTCGGCAATGTCAATGCCTTGGGGAAAAAATTTTTTACCATCACGGCTAACGTAAACTTGCTGTTCCGTTGGCTGACCGTCACTCCCGGTTAAGCTAAGCGTCACTTGATATAAACCATTTTTTTCAATTACTTCTTTCAAAGTCACCGCCCCGACTTGAGCACCGTAAACTTCCGTGATAAAGCTAACTAAATCTTGAGCCGCTTGATCCAGTTTTAAAACTACCATTTTTTCTCCGCCGCCGAATTTGCTCAAAAATGACGGCTGATAAATAATGGCTAAGACAACAGCCGCAATAATAATTATAGAAACTAAGCCGATAACAAACAAAAGTTTTGCTTGCGCACCTTGTTTGCCTAACATTTTTAAAATCATAAAAATTAAATCATGAATTAGATAAATATATTATAACAGTTAATCAAAAATATTGGTATCCCCTGCTGCCAAGCATCAGGACTAATTATTTTTTGCCTAAATCAGAACAACCCTTAATTCTCGCCCCGCCCTTCACCAAGGGCGGGGTCTTTTTTTCAACAAAAAAATCACCTCAGCCTCACTTTTTAGTGAAGCCCGCCACCCCGTCATGGCGGAGTGGCATCAGCTCTTTCGGTGTTCCACAGAGGGCGGAACCCCGCACCGTCCGCCTCAGGCAGACTGGTGCGCGGGTAAATTATTTAGTAAAATGAAGGGTATGCCAACCCTAATCAAAATTAAAATTATTATCCCAGCTCTAATTCTTTTTCTTTTTTTGCCATTAAAACCGATTCAAGCCGCTGATTTGAGTGTGGCGAAAAAATATGCCGGCCGATTTTTACTTCAAACCGAAAGTTATGGCCGAGCTTGGTATGTTGAACCAAAAACGTTTGAGCGTTATTATTTTAAAGACGCGAAAACCGCCCTTGAAGTCACTGAACTTTTAGGCCTAGGCATCACGAACGTTGATTTAGAAAAAATTCCGACCGAAAAAGGACAAAAATTTGACCGGCGGCTGGTTAACCGGCTCAAAGGCCGGCTACTGATTGCCGTGGAAAAAAATGGCGAGGCTTGGTACGTTAACCCCGTTGACAATTTGCGCTATTATCTTAAGGACGAAACTATTTTTGATTTGATTAAAAAATTTCATATCGCGGTAAAAAACAAGGAATTAAGTCAGGTGCCGATGAATCAAAAACAAATTGTCTGCGATTACACTTTTGCCGATGTCGCTTATGTCCGTTATGACGGCAAAAATTTTACCAAATCGTATAACAGCGAAGTAATTTTACCTTTAGCCTCATTAACCAAATTAATGACGGCTTTAGTCTTATTAGACTTAAATCCTGATTGGCAGAAAAAAATTACCATCACTGCCGCCCAATTAAATTATCCTAAAAATTATGTGGCTGACGACGCAACTAGTGAAGTTGATTTTCAGCTTGGCGACACTTTAAGTTTTTATGATTTATGGGTAGCAATGTTAGTTTCTTCCGCCAATCAAGCCACCGCGGCCTTAGTCGATTCCAGCGGCATTGACCGCGCCGACTTTGTGGAAAAAATGAACCAAAAAGCCAAGGACTTAGGTTTAAAAAAAACCATTTTTTATGATTTGGCCGGCTTAGACGCGCATAATGTGACAACCACTAAAGAGATGGCCAAGTTAGCCCTAGCGGCTTTTGCCAAGCCGGAAATTAGCGAAACCACGACGATTAGAGATTATAATCTTTCCGCACTTGATAAAACCGGTACGGCAAAATCAATTAAAACAACGAACCGCAATTTTTCTTTGTTTCAATATGAGCCGCAAGCCGTTAAAACTGGCTACTTGGTTGAAGCTCAACGTACGATGGTGCTGAAAAAAAATAATGCCATTATTGTGGTAATGCACGCCTTAAGTATGAAGCAGCGCAATCAAACTATTGAATACCTTCTAAAACAGTGAATAAAGTTTCGGTTGGCAAGGCATCAGACCTTGCCAACCGACCAAAGGAGTATCCTCCCTTAGAATCCTCTTATGATCAGAAGTTCGCCGAAGGCGAACTTCTTTAATTTTGCATTTTGATTTTTGCCTTTTCCCGCCACAATAATCTATTTTAGAAGGTGCCGATGTAAAATCGGCATCCCGACTTTACGTCGGGAAAGGCGGGATCCCGCCAGAGGCGGCGATGAATTTATTGTATACTCTATCCCAGTATATTAGTTTCATACGAAACTTGCCTGCCCGAGTTGCATTAATTTATTTAAAATAATAAGGTGTAAAATAAGGGAAATCAACGTAGTAAAAGGATAGAAAGTTGAAAAAGGTAATTGCTGGTCAATATAAATATTTTATCTAATTTTAGCAAAAAAAGCCGTAGCATATGCTACGGCAGGTAAAATCAGTAATATCGTTGAAGATAACATTGATCAGCTACGACTGATTTATATCCTCGAAATTAAAGATCAAGGTTGGCCAAAAGCGGTTCGTAAATTTCCGGAGGAATTGGCTTAAATTTTCCACCGCCGGCAATTTTAAGATCTACTGGCACTGGGTTTTCACTGACCCAAGCCACTAACTGACCAATTTCACCGTTATGAATTAATTCAAAAGCTTTGCGCCCGATCTGTAAACCCATAATCACGTCAAGCACTGAAGGTGGTCCACCGCGTTGAGCATGACCAAGCACAATTGGCCTGGCTTCAACACCCGTTGATTTTTGGAGTTGTTCGGCGAGTACCTTTGCCCAGCCTTTTTCGCGTAAGGCAATTTGAGCGTGATTAAAACTGTCTGGACCCGCACCTTCTTGAATTTTGCTAATCAGCGCCGGAATCTTGAGCTCTTCGGCAATGGTCAAAATGCAGTAACCATATCTGTCAACTACTTTTTTGACTTGATCGGCAATTTCACTCATAACATAGGTTTTTTCAGGTATCAGAATAACGTGACTTCCACCAGCGAGTCCGCCATATAAAGTCAACCAGCCGGCTTTTCTGCCCATAACTTCAACGCAGGCAATATATCCGGTTGAGGCAAAATCCTCATGGATTCCTCGAATAGCATTTGCGACCCAGTTTGCCGCTGTATCCAGGCCAAAAGTCCGGTCAGTGCCACAAACATCGCCGTCAATGGTTTTTGGCGCACAGACTACTGGCAAGTCAAATTGATTATAAAGGATTTCAGCAACACTAATTGTATCTTCGCCGCCAATCGCAATTAGTCCGCAGAGCTTATGGGTCTTCATAAAGACAGGGACTTCTTGAGTCTTATCTTCAGTTTTTGAGCCTTTTCCGATCTTTACCCTTGTTAAATTAGTCCGGCTGGTGCCAAGAATGGTGCCGGGTTTATTGGCTATACCAGATATGCGAGCCGGTGTGATTTCCATAATCTGTCCATCAAGAATCCCTCGCCAGCCGTGACGAATTCCTATTACTCCATAACCTGCTTCGTGCGCTGCCTTGGTTGCACCATAAATTACGGCATTTAATCCCGCTGCGGGCCCACCACCAGTTAGAATCCCAACATTTTCCAACATTTTATCCTCCTTTTTTCTTCTACTGTATTCAAATCCTTGTTCTTATATCTACCTTTTTATTTCTTCTTTACCTTGCATTACAAAGAACAGTAATTTTGAGATTATCACTTTAATTTTTATTTGTCAATTATTAGATTTTGGCTAAATTTAGCCATAAAAAAATGTTCCACGTGGAACATTTAAATAAATATTTCTTGCCACCTTTTTAGAAAAGGTGGCGCCAAAAGCGCAAGCAAATTGAAAAACTGGGCGAATTTCTTAACGAAAATTGGCGCCCATTGCCAACTTGGTCGCCTAAAGGCGACCTGCAAACACTGGCAATGTAAGGTAATTGGCGCCAATTTTCTGAAATTCGCGACGTTTTTCAAGGCTTGCGGCTTTGTTTAGAAGCTAAGCTATAGCGTTTAAGTCACTATTGCTGTTCTGCAAGACAAAGGGGTTTGGGGGCAACATTGAGACCATCTTCTTTTTGTCGTCCCGATTGTCGTCCCGTTTTTGTCGTCCCGAGCGACCCCGACTTTAGGTCGGGGGAGTTGAGGGATCTCAATAAGTTAATTCACTATTATGAGATTTCTCCACTCGCTACGCTCGGTCGAAACGACAAATAAAAAAGGGGAAGCTGGATTGACCAAGGTGAATATGATGATAATAAAAGAAAAACGATTGGTAATTCATCACTTATAACAAAAATAACAAAAATTAGCCCTGATTTAGGGCTAATTTTAGCGAAAATATACGTTTTAGGTGCAAGTACATTTAATTTCTGCTTCATTACAACCGGCACATTTAGGCATACAGTGTTCACCGCCACAACCATGATTTTCATCATGAGTTATAGATTCCTCACCACACATATCACATTTATAGCTGTTGGTTTCGCCCCCGCAAATTTTACAATTATTCATATACTTTGAAGGTTAATTGTTAAAAGTTACGTGTTAATTATTGTTGTTGGACCCAAAAGGATTTGTCCCGATTTTTCTCCGCCGTGGCGGGATGAAAAATAGAGGATTCCGACTTTCTAAATGATTAAAATATTTGTGCGTCGGGAAACCCTTGGCCTCCCGTCACCTTTTGGACCCGACCGGATTTGAACCGGTGATCTCATGCATGCCATGCATGCGTTCTAACCAGCTGAACTACGGGCCCAAAAGGTGACGGGCTGCCAACTCTCTATAATCTATATATTTATTATTATATATAATTTCCTTAAAAGTCAAAAAAGTATAAAAATATATTTTACGACTCTAATATGGCTCTAAAATTAGCTTATTTTTCTTTTTTAAGAGAAAATTAAATTGATAATTCGGTAAAAAATGAATTTTTGGTTAAATTTCAATGGTTTTTATCTTATTCTAATTATATTGAAGCAATTATTTATTTAATTTTAGATAAAAATTTGTGTCGCAAAATGAAGTTCCCTGCACCAAGAGCGCAGGGATTCGGCGGATTTGCATAATAAAAAAATTAATAGAGATGCTTTAACGTGTCATGGCGAGGAGGAGATCTCTCACCGGAGTTTAGCCTGAATGAAATTGAAGGGCTCGAGATAGGCTCCGCCATCCCGTTGTGATCCTTCGCTTCGTTCAGGATGACGGTTCGCGTCAGATTGCTTCCCCCGATGTAAAATCGGGGTCGCAATGACACTAGCGAGAAGGTTTCGCTATTCCACGTACTTACCCCTTTAAGATAGGCTCAAATTATCTAAAAAAGTTATCCACCCCCACAATTTTTAGTGATTACCTTTTAGAAAAAAAATTATCAAAAAAGGGGACAACTCCTAAAATTTAGAAGCTTTAAAGATAAATATTTAGCTAAAATTAGCTAAATACCTGCTATTTATTTTGTCAATTAAGAACAATAATCCTTT
>MHII01000030.1 GCA_001817425.1 Candidatus Buchananbacteria bacterium RIFCSPHIGHO2_02_FULL_39_17
TGAACTTAGATAAGATTAAAGACGCCGCTCTGAAGATCGCTAAAGAAAACGGCGCTCTGGGCGAAATGCAATCAAAAAAAGAACCTATCGCTTTTGGCTTAGTTGCAGTTCTTATTTTAGCAATGTATACTGTTGAAGGCAGTGACTTCGACGCCATTGCTAACAAAATGAGTGAAATACCGCAAGTACAATCAGCCGAAATCGCAAAAATGGATTTGCCGTTGGGATAAGTAGACTAATTCTAAATTTCCTCTTCGTTCAATTTTTATAAGTTACATTTTTAAACACATATTCATTTTATAATTCTATGATAAAAGAGGTTGCGATAATCATTACTATGTTTATTCTCGTAATCAGTTGCACCTCTTCACAAAAACAAAACGAGGTATCTACCATGAAATTAACCAGTCCCGCCTTTGCTTATAATGAATTAATTCCAAGTACCTATACTTGCGATGGCGATAACATCAATCCACCTTTAGTCATTAGTGACGTTCCCATGAATGCCAAAAGTCTTGCACTCATAATTGAAGACCCCGATATTCCTGATGCCGCAAAAAAGAATTTTAACGTTGATATCTGGGCTCACTGGGTAGTGTTTAACATCAAACCGGTTGCGCAAAGCATCTCTGAAGCAACCAAATCTATTGGCACAGTTGGCAAAAACACCCGTGGCAACATATCCTATGGCGGCCCCTGCCCTCCAGACAAAGAACATCGTTACTTCTTCAAACTATACGCCTTAGACATACTTCTTCCATTAAAAGAAGGCGCCTCTAAAACCGAAGTTGAACAAGCAATGCAAAATCACATTATTGAACAGACAGAATTAATGGGAAGATATAAGAGAAAATGATTTCATTCTAAATTAAGTTAAATTTATCTTTATCTATACTTCCTTCGCAACCGCGGCTGTACAGCATCTTTGAACGCAATTGTCGGCGGGTTTGTTGCTTCTTGCACTCTTTGTTGCGCTTGCACTCGCAGCGTTCCGATATATTCTCGTCTCATAATCCCTGGTTCTTTCCAAATAGACGTATTGTATAAAAACAAGCGTTCAAATCCTGTAGCTGCATCAAATTCTTTTTTTATTTTATATTCGGTATCAAAATGAACAATCGCAAGTCCAGGAGAAATGCGTTCAAATCGGATGCGTCTATTCGGGTCATCATATACCACAATCGTATCACAATGATTCTGTGCATACCGTAATCCCGGATGCCATCTATTCATCTGTTGCTTAATATCATACTTGCCAAGCGCTTCTTGAATTTCCTCTCGTTTCGGTGCAATAATCTCAATCTCATTCCCCTCCCGATCATAAGGCACTCTAAGAGATTTCGGCTGCTGCCAATGCGCATACGCAGAAAGTACGTGTTCAAGATTATGTTTGGTTATTTGAAACGTCATATTACCTTAAATACACCTCGCTTTTAAAAACATTGTGACCTAATTATCCCTGCAACATTTTCATCACTTCCTTCACACTCATCTGTGTCTTAATCCCACTTGGAGAAAAATGCGTTCGCACTCCCTTCGTTTTTCGTAAAATTTCAGCCATCTTTGGAATGATAATTTTCATTTTATGCGCAATCTCATGAATATCATAAAACCCCGCCATCTCTTGTTTACTCTCTGCAGCAAGTGTCTGTAAAAATTTCGCATCCTCAGAAAATTCATTCTCTCGTTCCATCTTCTCAACTAATTGCGAATCAAACAACTTCCCCACCCACAATGGCCCGGCAAAATCATACTCTTCTCCACAACCACATTTCTCTTTATTAAACACCGACGTCTTAAACGCCAAACATTTATCACAATAAAAAAAATACTGATGCTGCCTCAACACCTCATCACACTTCTCTTTTCCCTTTTCAGAACGTACATACACTCGCATATAATGCTCTTGGTGATAACTTAACACCGGCATCAATGCTTTGTCAAATTGTACTCCAATCAACTGAATCTTTCGAATAAGAATCCGCAGCCCAATCTCATGCATCAGATAATTTCGCAATGGTTTCGCCCAATACTTTCGCACCGTAACTCTAGGATACGTTCCGCTCAACGCCGCCGTATCCGTTGCCGTCACCGCAATAATCCCTTGACGTGCAATCCGTGCAACCGCTGCCGAGAGAAACGGATTCGGCGAGCCAAACGGGTCAATCTCAATATAATCAGCATAGCCACAGAACTCTTCTGGTTTTACTGCATCATTGATGCGATTCAACAAAAACAACGACGCCTCTTCAGTACCAATCGTCATCTTCTTCTGCATTATCAAAGAAATTTTATTAATCGTGCATCCTTTTTTAAACGTCTTCTTAAAATTTTCTTTTCTATCATTCACAAACAAATGATTCATTTTCCCTTTCTTCAACTCTTTCATAAACCGCAGCGACCGAATTCCCGACCCCGCCAATGGATCAACAATATTCATCCCCATATTCTCAATACAATTCAACAATAAAACCGAAATATTTCGATTGGACACCATCACCGGATTATAAAATACGTCCATTTTAGCGCTTACATCTCCTTTGGGTAGGGTGATGTCCAGTTTGATAGAATGTTCTTGGATAATTGACATAATAGCATGAAATAGAAGAAAGGTTTAAAAAAACTTTCATTGATTTAGCAATTATGGCCATTCGCAAAGTTCTTGTCACCGTAGTTGGACACGTCGATCACGGTAAAACCTCTCTCTTAGATCGCATCAGAAGTTCTATCGTCACCGCCGGTGAAGTCGGCGGTATCACCCAAGCGATTGGCGTCTCTATCATCCCAATTGACACCATCAAAAAAATCTGCGGCAAATTGATGAACGTCTTTCAAAATAACCTCACCGTCCCCGGCCTATTAACCATTGACACCCCCGGCCACGCTGCGTTCACAAGCTTACGAAAACGAGGCGGCTCACTCGCCGACATCGCCATTCTTGTCGTCGACATCAACGAAGGCTTCAAACCCCAGACGTTAGAATCAATCGAAATTCTCAAAGCCCACAAAGTCCCTTTCATCGTCGCTGCAAATAAAATCGATCTGCTCACCGGCTGGTCCTACGACGAATCAAAATTCTTAATTGACAATATCAACCAATTAGACTACAAAGCCCAAGGCGTCTTTGAAGGCAAGATGTATGAACTAGTCGCAAAATTCCAAGAATTAGGATTAGATGCCGAACGCTTCGATCGCGTGGGTGATTACACCAAACAAATTGCGTTAGTTCCCCTCTCCGCCAAAACCGGCCAAGGCATCCCTGAACTATTATTAGTAATCACCGCTCTTGCGCAGAAATATCTTGAAAAAAAACTCGCAATCGAAGAAGACAGCTACGCCAAAGGCACCATTCTCGAAGTCAAAGAAGAAAAAGGCCTTGGCACAACCATTGACACCATTATATATAATGGCAAATTGAAAGTCAACGACACCATCATCATCGGCAGCATCGACCAACCCATCATCGCCAAAGTCCGCGCCCTTCTCGAACCCCTCGCTCTCGCCGATATGCGTGATAAAAAAGGCAAATTCCAAAACGTCAAAGAAGTCTACGCCGCAACCGGTGTAAAAATCGCCGCTCCCGGTTTAGAAACCGCAATTGCCGGCATGCCTCTTCGCGCCTGTTCTGGCAAAATAGAAGAAATCAATTTACTCAAACAAGAAGTACAACAAGAAGTCAAAGAAGTTGTTAGCGAAGACAACGCCGAAATTGGCGTTTTAATCAAAGCCGACACCATTGGCGGATTAGAAGCGTTACGCCACTTGTTACGCGAACGCCAAATTCCAATTTCTTCCGCATCATTAGGCGAAGTCTCCAAGCGCGATATCGCGCAGCTCGAAATGATGAAAGAAAAAGAAGAATTTTATGGTGTTATACTAGGCTTCAATACTAAAATCCCAGCCGACATCACCGAAGTCATTAAAAACAAACAACTCAAAGTCATCACAAACGAAATCATCTACAAAACAATTGAAGAGTACGAATTATTCCGCGACAGCTTGAAAAAAGAAATCGAACTACGCGAACTCAACAACCTCGTTCGCCCCTGCAAATTCCTCATCCTCAAAGGCTATGTCTTTCGCCAAAACAACCCCGCCGTTGTCGGTGTCGAAATCGAAATTGGAAAAATCCGCTCAACCAATCCAATCATGAATGCTGAAGGTAAACACCTCACAACCGTAAAAGCCATGGAAGAAAACAAAGAATCCATAAACGTTGCTGACCAAGGAAAACAGATCGCCATGTCCATGGACAACGTTACCGTTGGCAGGCAGATCCACGAAGGCGATTTTCTCTACACCGATATCCCTGAAGAACATTTCAAAAAACTAAAAGAACTCAAACGTCATTTAACTAAAAATGAAATCGAAGTATTAAAAGAAATCCTCGAAATCAAACGCAAAGACAACCCGGTGTGGGGCGTAGGGTAATATATTACTTAAATTCATAAACAAAAACAATGCAACAATCAACCATCCTAAACTCCCGCGACATCAAACGTCTGCGTGAATTAATCGAACACCAATTTGGCTACTTTCCTAAAGAAGACTATGCTTTTCTCAAAAGTGAGAACGACAAAATAAATATCGTCACCAAAGACCTCGCCAAACTCAATTTAAAAAACCTAATTATTGACAAAATAGGCTTATACTTTGGTGAAGATTGCGGCACAGAAATTCGTCTAAGTAAAGAAGGCGCACAGCTACTTGGCCAAGAAGCTATCGAAAACCATAAACCCCTCAAAAACGTCATCGAATTCACTGAAGAAGAACTCAAACAATACTTCCAAGGTGTAGACATCGAAAAAGACTGCGGCGAAGAAAAACGCCTCGTCCTCTTAAAATATAAAAACGACATCTTTGGCTGCGCCAAGTATAAAGAAAAAAAAGTGCTCAACTTCATGCCAAAAACACATCGCGGTGAAGTGATTGTGTAATCGTTTCTAACATATTTGGCATAGTAAATTCCCCTCAAAACCACTACTATAATTCTTATAATCCCTATATATAATTAGGTATCCTTCCAAAATCTCCGTCTCTTTATAAATTTTTCTTCTTTTATCACTAAAAAGTAACATTTCAACCGAAAGATTTATATATAACGTTGCTATTTAATAGTAAAAACAACAGGTGATACTATACTATGAAACAAAAAATACTCGGATTATTCGTACTATTCGCATTATTGGTCAATGTATTTGGCGCAAGCGCCGATACATTAAGTGATTATCAAAAAAAATATAATCATTTGACATCTAAATATAATTCCATCGATGCCTCATACGCTGCAGCAACTAGTAATTATAACGCTATCAAAAACAGCGGTGACTTATATGAAATTCAAAAATTAATCAATATTTTAAAAGACCTAGAAACAAATGCCCAATCCGCAGCAACACAAAGCAACCAATACGCTGATGAATTACTCCAAATTGGCGGAGCACAAGAAACCCAATTAGCCAAAGACTTCAAATGGTTATCCGTTGCCTTGCAAAACCTCAAAGATAAAGCAGCATCAGATATTGCAGGTTTAGAACAAGCATCAGAAAAACAACAAATTAAAGTAGATTTACAAGTGCAATATAGCTTGCTCAATAAATTATGGCTTAAAGAACAAGAAGTAAAAAACTCATTTTCCGTTGATGCAACAATCAACCACTTCAAAACAGTAGATAAAGCAATCCAAGACATGCAGCTGCTTCAACAATTAAAATTTGATCTTGTAGATTATATTAACCTTGCCATCAACAATGAAGACAAAGCCTATGCTGCCGGCGAAACCGAACTAGAAAACGACTTTATCGAAATAAAATATAAATTCTATGCCGATTTAAATGACGTTAAATCAGACGAAGCAAAACTCAAAGATTTCATCGCCACAAAAGCACCACAAGAAATAAGTACAATGAAAGCTGAACTTGTTTCCCTGCAAAAAATCGTTTCCGATCTAGAAGTCGCATTAGATAAAGCCCAATGTGCCCAAGATAAACAAACCATCTTTAAAACGATGACTACATTAAACGACTTGGCACAAAAAGACAT
>MHII01000031.1:0-21204 GCA_001817425.1 Candidatus Buchananbacteria bacterium RIFCSPHIGHO2_02_FULL_39_17
AATTGAGCGGCTTGTTGTTTGTCCACGGAGTTTTTGAATATCATCTGGTGAGCCAATTTTTTAGAGCCAACCTGTTTAGCCATAATCAGAGACAAGTTTCTAAAGTAGGCCTCATCCATTTGGACCTTACCGTTCAAAATTGGCTCTAAATCAGGCAAATGGAGACGGAATTGTCCTGACCAATATCTTACTGCTTCTTCGCCAACATGACATAGCTTTTGAGTTTGCAATACCGGAATCCTTTGCGTCCAACACCAAAGTAATGCCCAAAAGGTTCTAAGATTAAGTTTCATTCCTTTAAGCCAAGTCCCCGACAAAAGTGTGAATGGCTTACGGCACTTCTGGCAGCGATATCTGTTTTCCGAAGCATAGACTTTTCTTGAATGGCACTTCGGACAAAAGATATTGACGCCAAGGATAATTTTCCTTAAAAGCTTTTTGATTTTAGCTTCAGAAGGCAGCTGGTTTAAAATCGCTATCATAGAACAAGAGGTTAATTATTAGCCAATTATATTCTACTCTTGTTCCAACTCCTTTAGTATACCCTTAAAGAGACTTCACAAATTTATTTTTTTATGTTATATTCTAATCGCTTGTCAATATTCTTAATATTTATGGGCATCCCCTGTAGTGATCCCCCACCATATAATAATAGAAATTAATAGGGGGGATTACTACGAGTTAAAGTTTAATCTACTTATTATCAAAATTTTGTCCTTCACTACTGAAATGGTGGGGGGACTACTACAGGGCATCCGCCAAGGCGTTATGGAAACGGCGGACCGTGAACCCAAAGCGCTGTTTTTTATTAGAAAATAAGGCAGCGCGCGTCGCATTCATTCATCCACTTAAATTTTGGGCAGCTGGTTACCCCGCACCAAAGCCCACGATTTAAGATTGTTTTGTTTTTAAAGTTTATTATGCAAATCCGCCGAATACCCTGCGGTCTCTGCCGCAGGGATGAGGCGGAGTCAATAATAAAATCTGTGAGCGAGCGGTAGCGAGCGAACACTGATCATAAGAGGATTCCAAAGGAGGATACTCCTTTGGTCGGTGGGCAGGGTCTGATGCCCTGCCCACCGAAACTTTATTCACTTCGCGCGAAGTCGCCTTCGGCTTACAATAAAGGAAATTAAGACTTTAATAATTGACTTAGTGTGGGGCACAGGGAGCGCATGATTCACACCTGCCCGCTATAGCCTCGGACGATTAGCTCAGCTGGTTACCCGCCCGCCTTGCTTCGCCGACTCATCGATTATTAAGTTTATTAGTCAAGGTTTATAAGAATTAATTTTTAATAGGGTCTGTGGCTCAGTTGGTTAGAGCGTCGCATTCATTCACCCGCCTAAATTTTGGGCTCGTAGCTCAGCTGGTTAGAGCGCATGATTCACATTCATGAGGTCAGAGGTTCAAATCCTCTCGAGCCCATTGCCCAAAATTTAGGCGGGCAAGTCGCGAAGGCCGCTGGTTCAAGTCCAGCATCGTCCATTTTAGAGATAATTTTTAATTTTGTCACCGCTATAGCGGCATCCCGCCTTTCCCGACGTAAAGTCGGGATGCCGATTTTACATCGGCACCTTCTAAAATTAATTATGGTGGCGGGGAAATTCGAATTTTGAATCAATTTTAAGTAGTCGAATTTTAAAATATTGAATCGAAATTCAAAATTAGAAATTCAAAATTATTTTATGTTAAAAATCGGCCATCGGGGCGCTAAAGCTTATGCTCCGGAGAATACAATTTCATCTTTCAAAAAAGCCCTTGAACTTGGCGTGGACATGGTTGAATGTGATATTCGTCTGACCAAAGACAATCAACCAGTCGTGATTCATGACGCTCAATTGTTACGTTTAGCCAAAAAAATTAATCGCGTCAGCCAGCTTACTTTAAAAGAAATTAAAGAGATGAAAATTAGGGGATCGGAAACCATTCCAACTTTAGCGGAGGTTTTGGAGGTAATTGACAATCAGGTTGGGTTAAAGATTGAATTAAAAGTTAAGGGAGCGGCGCCGGCAGTCATTGAAGTTTTACGGCAGAATAAAATTAACTTGACTAATGTCATTATTTCCTCAAACCATCCTTCAGAAATTAGAGCGGTTGAGGAATTTGAGCCGGCGATTGAGACGGCTTTAACTTTTCGTTCCGCCAACGTTTTTAACATTTGGTTAATCTTAGATTTTTTAGCTTTATTGTTTCTGCCTCTAACCAAATATTACATTTTTTGGGTTGTTAGGCAAGCTCATGCTGATTATTTGGATATTAATTATCGCCTTTTAGATAAAAAAAAGGTAGATTATTTTCAAAGGCATGGCATTAAAGTTTGCGCTTGGACGGTGGATAGCCAAAAAAAGATTGATTATTTAAAAAGTTTAGGCATTGACGGTATTGTCACTAATTATCCCGATCGACTTTAAAAAAAATCAAAAATCAAAAATCAAAATTATGGAGTCCCGGTCGCCTTCGGCGACCGAGGACGAAATAATTACTTAAATTTTGCATTTTGAGATTTAACTTTTGAATTTTTTACTATGGCTTTTCGTAAAACAAAATATCCGTCATTTTTAGAAGATGACGTTTCCGTCGGCAAGAAAGTCTTAATCTTTTTTTGGGAAATTATTAAGGTCGTGGTGATTTCTTTAGCGATTATCGTGCCGGTCCGCTATTTTTTAATCAAACCTTTCTACGTCAAAGGGGCATCAATGGAGCCGAATTATTATGATCATGAATATTTAATTATTGATGAATTAACTTATCGTTTTGCCCTGCCGGCACGAGGTGAAACTGTTGTTTTCCGAGCGCCCATAGATAAAAGCCAGTATTTTATCAAACGGATCATTGGTTTGCCGGAGGAAAAAATAAAAGTCGCGGGGGGTAAAATTTATATTTTTAATCAAAAGTTTCCCGAAGGCAGCGCATTGACAGAAAGTTATTTGTTGCCGGCAATGAAAACTTTAGGCGAAGTCGAAGTTCAACTTGGCCCGGACGAATATTATTTATTGGGAGATAATCGTATTTCCAGTTTGGATTCGCGCATTTTTGGGCCGGTTCAGCGAGCGGATATTGTTGGTCGCACTTTTTTGCGCGGCTGGCCGATTGACCGAATTGGCGTCATTAAGAACGATTGGCAATATAATCTTTAAAATTTCAATGATAACTTTTAATTTATGCCGAAAAAAGCCGAAAAACAACCAAAAAAAATACCTAAAGCGCCAGTGTTAAAGATACCCCAACTTTTGCGTGGGTTTAAAGATATTTTGCCCGCGGAGCAGAATTTTTGGCGCTTTATTTGTCAAACAGCAGAAAATTTTTCTTTGGGCTATGGTTTTTCCCGAATTGATCCGCCGATTTTAGAAGAAGCCGGACTTTTTGTCCGTTCTATTGGCAAACAAACCGATATTGTGGAAAAGGAGATGTTTACTTTTAATGATGTCGCACAGGGAATGGTCGTATTACGGCCAGAAGCCACGGCGTCAATTGCCCGGGCTTATATTAGTCACGGTATGTTTAATTTACCTCAGCCGGTAAAACTTTTTTACTGGGGACCGATGTTTCGCCGGGAGCGGCCGCAATCAGGCCGTCAGCGTCAGTTTTACCAATTCGGTTTTGAAATTTTAGGCGAAGCAAATCCGGTCGTTGACGCCCAACTAATCGCCATTGTTAGCAATTTTTTTAATCAGATTGGTTTAGACCAAATCAGCCTTCAGGTTAACAGCATTGGTTGCCCTGATTGCCGAAAAAATTTTATTGAGGAGCTGGTTAATTATTACCGGGCGAAAAGAAAAATGCTTTGCGAAGACTGCAAAAACCGCTTGACTAAAAATCCCTTGCGACTGCTAGACTGCAAACAGCCTTCTTGCCAGTTTATCAAAGCTTCGGCGCCGCAAATTGTTGATTGGCTTTGCGAAAATTGTAAGACTCACTTTATGAAAGTCGCCGAATATCTGGATTCGCTTAATATTTTTTATAAATTAAATCCTTATTTGGTTCGGGGTTTGGATTATTACACGCGCACGGTTTTTGAAGTTTGGCCAACGGAAAAAGAAGAAGGCAGCCAAAGCGTTTTAGGTGGTGGCGGCCGTTATGACGGCTTAGTTGAACTTTTAGGCGGTCGGCCCACGCCGGCGGTCGGCGTTTCCCTTGGCGTGGAGCGGATCATTTTGCAATTAAAGCAAAAGGAAGTTGCCATCCCTTCAAAAAAGGCGCCGGATGTTTTTTTGGCGCAAATCGGTGACGCGGCCAAGATTAAAGCCTTTAATTTGTATGAGCGGTTGCGTCAAGAAAATATTTTGGTGGCTGAAAGTTTTGCCAAGGATAGTTTGAAAAGCCAGCTTGATTCGGCTAATAAGCTCAAAGTCAAATACGCCTTGATTTTAGGTCAGAAAGAAGTGATGGACGGCACGATTTTAATCCGCGAGATGGAAAGCGGCGTTCAAGAAATTATTGATTTTAAAAAAACGGTTGCTGAATTAAAAAAGAAATTGAACCATAATAATCACCAAACTCCTGTAGTCTAACGTTTGGAATATGTAATTTTAGCTATTTAATTTAAATAGCGGAACCTATTTTATTGAGAGTTAGACGGCAATGAGATTTTTTACGGTTTAATTTGACGGTAGACAATAAAAATGTTATGATAAAATCAAATTCAATAATATTTTTAATAATTATTATCCTCTAAAGGAGGTGAATTTTAGGTGTCAGAAGTAAAAAGAAAGAAAGGTGAGACTTTTGAAAGTTTAGTTCGACGTTTTCACCGAAAATTACAGCAAAGCGGCCGTTTGCTTCAATCCCGAAAAATCCGTTTCTACGAGCGGCCAAAAAGCAAGACAAAAAAACGTCGTGAGGCCTTGCGCCGATTGGAAATCAGGGATAAGCGGGAATATCTCAAAAAAATTGGAAAACTTAAAGAAGAAAACCAACCGACTAATTTTCGCAGAACTTAAATGCAAATTTTAAAGCAGTTGGATGACGATTTAACCCAGGCATTAAAGCAAAAAAATGAACTGGCGGTTTTGACGTTGCGCCAACTTAAAACCGCTCTGACTAATGCCGAAATTGGAAAAAAAAGGGAAGCTTTGACCCAAGATGAGGCGATTAAAATTTTACGCAGTGAAGTGAAGAGGCGCAAGGATGCAGCGGTCCTTTATCAAAAAGGCGGGCGGCCGGAATTAGCCGAAAAAGAGGAAAAAGAAATTGAAATTATTCGCCAATATCTGCCGCCAGAACTTGGTGAAGATGAAATCAGAAAAAAGATAAAAGAAATTATCGCCGAGTTGAGGGCGACGGAAATAAGTCAAATGGGCAAAGTGGTTGGGGCGGTGATGAAAGAGTTGGGCGGAAGCGCCGATGGGTCGGTGGTCAGTCGTTTGGCCAAAGCAGAATTAAGTCTAGATAAGAAATAAGCAAGATAAGTATTCAGCAAGATAAGTATTCATAAAATTTTTTTTCGCCAAAGTTTAGTTTGCTTATCTTGCTCTGTCTGCGCAGGCAGGCTTATCTTGCTGGTCAACTTATCTCGCTTACGTGGGCATGAAAGGAGTTTTAATAATTCGGGAACAAAATTTTTAATTATGGAAAATTTCTCAAAAACAAAAAGTTTCCCGCAATTTTCTAATTGGCAATTAACCACTGGTGTTTTAACGCTGGTGGTTTTATTTTTGGTTTTAGCCAGTCCAGTATTCGCTTTGGACACGGGGTTAGAATTTGGCCGGTTAACTGGCTTAAGCAGTCAAGACATCAGAATTACGATTATGAAAATTATTCGGGTGATTCTGGGTTTAGTTGGCTTAACCGCGATTATCATTATTATGTATGGCGGTTATGTTTGGATGACTTCTGGCGGCAATGCCGAAAAAGTTGATACCGCTAAACGAATTTTGAGAAATGCGGTGATTGGTTTAATCATTATTTTTTCGGCCTTTGCCATTGTCAGTTTTATTATTCGTCAGTTGGAATTTGCTTTAGGGATTCGCGGTGGCGGCGGCGGACAGCCGGGTGCCTGTGAGAACTGCGGTCATTTAGGCGCGGGCATTATTGAGCGGGTTTATCCGGAGCCGGGGGCGAGAAATGTGGTTAGAAACACGAACATTATGGTGACTTTTAAAGTGAATATGAAACCAGATACGATTATCAAGCCAGATGAGAGTAACCCCGGTTGTGCCAGTCTACCTTGCGCTGGTCAATTAGATTCTAATAATGTAAAAATCTATCGGGTTAATGATACAGAAACAGGCAAACTTAATGATAATCAGGTAACCGCGGCAACCCAAGACGGCAAAACTTTTGTCTTTACCCCACTTGATTATTTAGGTGATGGCTTAAACAGCTATTGGTACGCGGTTAAATTGACTAATGGCATTAAAAAAGATAATAATCAGTCGGCTTTTCCCGGCTTTAATAATTTTTTCCTCTGGCGTTTTGAAGTGGGCACTAAGCTTGATTTAGATCCGGTGGAAACCAGCAATGTTTTTCCCCAGCCGGATAATGAAAGCGATACCTATACCATTAGCCCGGCGGTAAAAGCGGCTGGCTTAATTACTGTTCTTGCGCCGCCTGCCGAAGCCGAAGCTGCCGATGTTACTGAAGAAACTAATGAAGGTAGCGCGCCGCCTTTGTTGCCGGTTACGCCCACTTATACTTGTGCCAATGACTATTTTGTCTGTGTTTCCAGCTCTAATGGGACTAATTTTACAATTAGCCCCAAGGACGAAGCGGCAACTAATTGTAATGCGTTAACAATCGCTAATTCAGGTTTTAACGAAACGGCGATAATCACTGGCGCAAAAACTTTAAATATTGGTTGTGGGCTAACCTTGTCTTTTGATGGAGAATTTTCTGGTGGCGTTGATCAGTGGCATTTTAAGGTTCAAGCGGCAAAAACGGCTGATACTTTAAGGGTTGATAATAAAGTTTATATTTTCGGTAATGAAGCTGATCAAATTAATAGCAGTGATAATTTAGCGCAAACCACGGCAAATATCGCGGAAAAAATTAGCAGTGACAATAGCAGTTTAAGGGTTGAGGTGACGCCGTCCGATATAATAAGTGGAACAACGATTAACTTGGAAGCAAAAACCGCTGGGGCGGTAGGGAATAATATTACTCTTCTCGCTAGCAACGGTTGGGCAAATATCTCGCCATTTGCCGGCGGCCGGGACCGCAGTATTGGCCGCCAAATTAATAATTTGGCGGATAAAGCGCGCAATGCCGCGATCGTCATTGATTTTAATGAAACGATTAATCCGCTTAATATTAGTCAGGCAATTACTGTTTATTATGACAGTAACCTTGGCGTCGGAGAAACTTGGACGCTGGTTCCTGGCCAATTTTTTGTCAGCAATCAATATCAGACCGTGGAGTTTTTATCAAATCAAGTCTGCGAGGTAAATGGCAGCGCGGTCACGAATTCCTGCGGCGACCCGATATTTTGCCTGCCGGTGAATAAGCGCGGCACCTGCTCGGTGACTACTGATCAGCAGTGCGACATTAATGCTGATTGTCCCAGTGGTGAAACCTGCGGCAACGATGAATATCAGGCAACTCATTATCGCGTTATCATTAAGGCTGGACTTTTAGAAGAATGCACCAGTGATGCTGATTGTACGGATCCGAATTTTAAGCAGTGTATTGATTCGCCTGGGACCGACACCGCGAAAATTTGTAGCCGTAAAGATGATAACACCGGCAATCATTATCCTAGGGCGCGAACTGCGGCTCTGGGTATTACTGATGCGGCGAATAATTCTTTTAATGGTAATTTTAATACTTATACTTCTTTAGGCAATCAGATTTATGGCAAGGCCGAAGGGCCAGGCTATCTTATTAATATTAATGAAGTCGGCAACCAAAGCGGTTGGGAAGCTTATAATTGGAATTTAAATCCTCCCCAAGATGATAAAGGCGATGATTTAATCTGGACATTTTATATTAATCAAGAGATTGATCTTAGTCCGTCTGATATTAGTGAAATTAGTCCGGACGTGAGCAGTTTGAATAATAGTTTAACTGAACCAATCGCCGCGACTTTTAATGAATTAATGTTAACCAGCAGTTTAAAACCGGGTAGTAATTACCGTGATGGCCAGTGTTTTTGCGATCCGGCTAGTGACGCGACTAACAACTGCCCAACCGGTCAGGTCTGCGATCCAGTGTTTAATCGTTGCAAGGCAGAAAGCGGCCAGCCGCCTTATTGTTTGGAAAATAGTGAATGCCCAAATAATGACGGCAAACCAGATAACGATCCAAAAGCCAAACAATGTTTAAATAAAAAATACGTCAGCTTAGTTGACCGGTCAACCACACCAGTTGGTTGGTGGATTACTAAAGATAATTTAGATGTTTTGCCTAAAGATAATTTTGCTGATTTAACGCAGGGCAAGCTCCGCCATACGATTTTTGCCGAAGTCACTAATTACGGCGCGGAATTTGGCTCGGGGATTAAAGATGTTTATCAAAATTGTTTCTTGCCGTCTGAAGGGCCAAGGAGCGATAACACTAATAATGGCAGCTGTAACACCACGGCCGCTGAACCTTATTGTTGCAACGGCGTGGCAATGAATCAGACGGAGTGGCAGGGTTCAGCATGCTTTACGGGATACTAATAAAAATTCAAAAGTCAAAAATCAAAAGTAAAAATTAAAATTTAAAATTCAAAAGTAAATTTAATGTCATCTTGAGGATCCGCTAACTGGCGGAGACGAAGGATCTCGAGATTTTTCGGTCGCCCATGGCGACCTCAGAATAACACTTTGTGTCAACTTTTGACTTGAACTTTTGCCTTTTGATTTTTGACTTTTGCGCAGAATGAGAATTAAAAAACCAAAAATAAAAAATTTATTTTTACCAATTCTTTTTGGATTAATATTGGGCAGTTTTATTTTTTCCGCGGCGGCATTGGCTTTGGACACGGGTTTGCAGTTTGGCGCGGCATCAGGCTTAGGCACGCAGGATTTGCGAGTGACGATTATGAATATCGTCCGCTATGCTTTAGGCTTTTTAGGGGTGGTGGCGATTGTCATTATTTTATACGGCGGCTATGTTTGGATGACCGCGGCGGGTAATGCCGAAAAAATTGAAACCGCCAAAAGGATTTTAATCAATGCTGTGATTGGACTGGTAATTATTTTTTCCGCGTTTATGATTACCAGTTTTATTATTAATCAGCTGATCCGAGCCACTGGCGCGGGTGCGCCCGGTGAAAGTTGCACTACGGAAAATGCCGGTGAGGAAAGAGGTTGTTATGACTGTGTGCCGCCAAACTGGGTTTTTGATTTAACTAATTTTGGCTGTGATCCAACTATCATTCGCGAATGCCGGGTGGTGACCATTTCACCGACGGGCACGAATCGGCCGATGAATAGCGTGGTTCGCATCCGCTTTAATCATCCGAACCCGACTAACATTAATGATATTGTTGTCACCGATTCCAGCGGGGCAGTGGCCGGCACGCGCACGGTTAGCAATAATTTAGTGGAGTTTATTCCTAATGCTAATTGTCCGGCGCCTTGGGCGGACAGAAAATGTTTTGACGCCAATACGACTTATCGGATTGAAACCAAAACCGGCGCTATTGCTTGCGGCGGTTATGATTTGGTTTGCGGCGGCTTAGGTGGCAATACCTGCTTGGCGAATTTTACCACCGGTGACTTTGTGGACACGGCGGCGCCAGAAGTCACGATTATTGGCACCCAAATTTGTCGGGACACGAAAAATGAATTAAAAGCTTTGGTCAATGATGACTACGGCATTTCGTATGTTAATTTTTCCGATCCAATTCAACTTAATCGTAATGACAATTTAATTACGGTCCCGCCAGAAGAATTTGCCCAAGTGGAATGGGACACCACTTTAAGTGGTTATGACAGCATTGCGGAAACTACGGTTACGGCAACAGCCGTTGACTACGACGCCAATCAAACATCCGTTTCAACCGCTTTCGCTCTCCGTGAAGCCCATTGCTGTAATGCGGTGCAAGACAGCGATGAAACCGGGATTGACTGCGGCGGCAATGGCTGCGAGCCGTGCGTGCCGGTGATTGAATGGGTTTCGCCGCTTAGCGGCGCTACGAGCACGATGATTACTATTACCGGCCGTCGTTTTGGCGCAATTGCTGGCAATGTTAAATTTCTGGCTGACCCGACTGATCCAACTGACGACGAGTTGGCTTTAGCGCCCACCGCGGCTGCTTGTTCTGATTATTGGTCAGACGAAGAGATTGTGGTTCAGGCTCCGCTTTCCGCCAAAAAGGTTTCTTTAGACGGACCGATTCAAGTGACCACTAATGCCAATCAAACTGATCGCACGGATGAGCCGCCGGGCAGCCAAATTAAAGATTTTGATGTTAATAATACGGTGCGGCCCGGGCTTTGTAATTTAAGTCCGGAACTTGGACCGATTAATACGGCGGTCGATTTATTTGGCATTAATTTTGTTTCCGGACAAACCACGGTTCTTTTTGGCGGTTTAAAAGCTGGCGGTTCACCAATTGTTTCTGATATTTTTGGTGGCAAAAAAATTACTGGAGCGAGAGTGCCGGCCCTAAGAGATGGGCCAGTGAGCGTTCGGGTGACCACCAGTCAAGAATTTAGTAATCCGTTGATTTTTACCGTCGGGCCATTGGCGACACCAGGGCCAGTGATTTCTGATTTTAATCCTAAAAATGGCGCCCCTGGAACTTACGTGACGATTGACGGCAGTAATTTTGGCGAGAGTCGTCAAGCCGTGATTGGTCATATTTATTTTGTTTCTGCGACCAATCAAAAAACCGAAGCGAG
This sequence comes from Candidatus Buchananbacteria bacterium RIFCSPHIGHO2_02_FULL_39_17, assembly GCA_001817425.1. Lineage (GTDB taxonomy): Bacteria > Patescibacteriota > Patescibacteriia > Buchananbacterales > UBA6539 > HO2-39-17. Next base: position 10,773 of record MHII01000031.1, read on the forward strand.
TTATCTTTTTCCGCCGGAATGTTCCAATACGGCTTGGAGTGACAACCAAATTATTGTTAAAGTCCCGTCTGGGTTAACGATTAATAGTAACTATAATTTAAAAATTGAAATCAATCAGGGCAGTGACACGGCTGATTCAACTTTTACCGTTAATAACACAATTCGGCCAAATATTTGTTCCGTCGTGCCGGATAATGGTCCCGTTGGTCAACCGATTACCATTTTTGGCGAAATTTTTAACCCGCCACCAGATAATGCCCGAGTGAATGAAGTTAATTTTTGGGACAATAAGAGCCAGACTAATTTAAAATTAGGAATTTTTAATCGGCCGGCGCCGGCGATTGATACGGAAACAATTGAGACGAGTGTGGTTGCCGGGGCGGCTACCGGTGATCTAAAAGCGAAAAACGTCGCCGGTAATTTTAGCAATCCTTATGATTTTAGAGTTGGCGCCTGCAGTGACAATACCAGTTGCGGTCCGAATCGGGAGTGTTGTGCCGCCGGCATTTATGAAGATAGTTGTATGCCGCTTGGCGGCTGCGTTGGCGCGGCTGATGCCTCAACTTACACTTGGTTTTTCTCCACCCAAACTTTTGGGCCAAGTGTGGTGGAAACCTGCAACCGCTCCAGTAGTTGTCAGCCCGGAGCAATTTCCAGTCCCACGCCTTTCAGCCCGGTGGTAAATTATCAGTTTAGTGGCAGTCGGCAAAATGACGGCGCCGTGCCGATTGACGCCGTGATTTCTGCGCGCTTTACGACTAAAATGCACCGACCATCTTTGACGGTTGGTGGCGATAGTCCAACGATTAAAATTTTTAAATGTAATTTAGTCATTAATCAGGATAATTCAGAAAGTCCATTTGATCCAGCAGACTGTACCACTCCGATTAACGGCGTTTTGTCACTTGATGAATTTAATTATTTAGATTCAGAAACTCCCAATGCTGATTATTTTGAATTTAAACCTCAAAATTTATTAACTAAAAATTACTGGTATTTGGTTGAATTGGACGCTGATCGGATTTATGGCGAGAGCGGCATTCAATTAGCCGGCAATGAAATTACCGGCACGACCAGTAAATATAAATGGGCCTTTAAAACCAGAAACAGCGATGAATTAAGCCAGGTTGGCTGCGTTTATGTTGATCCTCATCGGCAGACGTCAACCGCCCGTGGCGATGAAAAAAATTGGGATTCGTCTTTGAGCCCGCAGGATTTTGTCTGCGTGGTGATGCGGGATAATCCGCCAAATTGGGATTGGCGCACGGCTCAAGCGGATAATAGTGATGACCCACGGGCAGAAATCAAATATGAATTGGGTAATACGGCGACTTCCAGTGCCACCGAAGAAACCATTGATGATTTAGATAAAGACGTTGATGTGGTGGCAGATTATACCGCGGAAAATTTCACCAAATCAGGCAAAGGCTTTTTGACCATTAATTTTTCCAATCCATTTATCATTGATCGGTGGCCGGATTGCGGTGAGGCTTGCTTAAATTCGGCAATTGGCGCACGGTTTGACCGGCCAATGGAATCAACAACCGTTAATGACAGCAGTAATATTAAAATCTATACTTGCTTTAATAATGCTGATTGCCGGCCGGGGATTGGGTCCTGCTCGGTTTCAGGAAAAATTTGTGCCGACAATACCGACTGTCCAACTAATGAAACTTGTGAAATCCCTCAGACCTTAGCTGATTTAGATGACGGCGGGACGAAATTGGTGCCGGGCCTTCATATTTCCCCGCCGTTCTATGAAGTCAGAGAATTTTCTTATTGTTCCAAGAAGCTAAATCAAGAATGTTCCGATACGAATCCTTGCGGCGCTAATGAAGGCGCTTGTGTCACCGAAACCAGTTATGAATTTAATTTTTATCCCTTAGTCAATTATTTTGACGGTTTATTAGCGCCTAATACTTATTACCGTGTTGTCATTAATAAAGATGTTAAAAGCGCCGGTGAGTTAAAGCTTTTAGGCGGTCTTAATTATGATGACCCGGCTGATGGTTTAGCCGGTAATGATTCATACTCGTGGAAATTTAAAACCCAGGCCCAGTTTGGTTTATGTGAATTGGCGCGGGTCAATGTTAATCCGACCCAAAAACATTTAAACAAGCAGGAAGAATGGCGCTATGCCGCCAAACCCTATGCCGACCAAGATATTTGCGAGCCGGAATTTGGCCAACGTTTGAATCCTTTCAGTTATAATTGGCAGTGGCGGCCGATTAATACATTAGTCGGGCCGGATAATTCCTGCGATAGTGACATTGCTGATTTTTGGGCGAATGATTTACCGACCAATCCCGGCGCGCCCGGTTATCCCGGCGCCAGTTTAACTGACCAGCCTTATTGCGGCCAAGGGTGGTATCCAGTTTATAGCCGGTATCTTCGTAACGGCTGCGGTAACGGCATTATAGAATTAGGCGAGGATTGCGACACCGGTCGGTTAGGTGAAAATGATGGTTGCAGTGATGTGTGTTTGTTGGAGACTGATTCTGATTTGGGCAACATTAATTATAATCAAGCAGTCTGCGGTAACGGCATTATAGAATTAGGCGAGGATTGCGACACCGGCGATGAGCCAGACAATAATAACACTGATGGTTGCACTAATAATTGTTTAGCCACGGGTTCAGTTATTGGTCGCTCACTTTGCGGTGACAATGTAATTGGCATAGGCGAGGAGTGTGATGACGCTGATTATCTTTATTGTTCATCAATCACGACACCGGCGAATTGTACTCTTGGTGTTGATGCTGGCTGTTTCTCCTGCCGGGAGCTTGGCGCTGACAGCAATATTTGGACAGCTTGTAGCGGGGTTGACTGTGACACTTGTCAGGCTAATGTCAACGTTTGCCGGCCGCAAAACGGAGATGGCTGTTCCGCCACCTGCACTTTAGAAAGTGATACGGACACCGGCAACACTAATTACAACCAGTCAGTTTGCGGCAATGGCAAGGTGGAGGCGGGTGAAGAATGCGATGTGGGCAATGAGCCAAATAACAACGATGCTGACGGTTGTAGCGATTCTTGTTTAAATACTGGTTCGCAGCCAGATCGCCGGACTGATCCCTATCAAATTGCCATTACTCAAAATCAAGACGGCGCAACTTATCTCCAAGCTTGGGACGTTAATCAGCAAAACAAGTGGGGTTGGGCTTATTTAACCGTTGGTGATTTTTTCAGCGGCGGTGGGACTTTTGGCATTATCAACAAATGGCCGGATTGCAGTTGGGCTTGTCTTAATGCGGAAATCGGCGCCCAATTTAATCAATATTTAACCAAGACAACGATTGACGAGGAGAGCGATAATACGGTTTATCTTTATGAATGCGGCACTGATGCCAATTGTAGCGTGTCAACCGCTGATCAAGTTAAGGGCATTAATTTACAGACTTTTAATGCGACCACGACCGATCCAATTAAACATGATGCTTTCCGCATTTTATTGCCGCTCACCTATAATCCGGTTAATAACGATAATAATCCTTTAACTCCAGCGATACCCACGCTTTTGCCTAATACTTATTATCGGGTGGTGGTGACTAACGGCGTTAAAAATTTTGTTGGGCAAGCCATGGATCGGTTGAATTTTGACTTTGATCAAACTGACGCCATTAGTCGTGATTCATTTTCTTGGATTTTTAAAACCAAGCCGGAAAACGATTTGTGCGGTTTGGATCGGGTGGGTGTGATTCCTGAGGAATTAACTTTGCCTGCCGGCGGGATTAAATATCTTTATTTTGCCCAGCCGTGGTCAGAACCGGATCAATGCTCCAGTCTTGGCCAGCGGCTAAATCCTTATTATTACAATTGGGTCTGGGATGATGTGGCAGTGACGGCTAACCCCTTGCCGCCGCCAGCATTTGTCAATGGCGCGGACTTTATTAATCCGGCTGGTTATGACGGTTGCGGCAACGGCGTGGTTGAGCCGGGCGAAGATTGCGATCCGGGTCTAATATCAATTCCTAATTGTAACCCAATTACTTGTCAATTTTCGCCAATTGGCGGCCCATCGCCAACGCCTTTAAATTCAGCGCTTGCCTCTTGCGGCAACCGTATCATTGAACCAAATGAAGAATGCGACCAAGGCAATGAGCCCAATGGCGACGAATCAGACGGTTGCACTGATATTTGTACTTTTTCTGGCGCGGTGCCGGCGACTAATTCGGTTTGCGGTAACAGCCGGATTGAAAAAGGTGAAAAGTGTGACGACGGTGAATTAAATTCAATTCTGGCTTATTATACTTTGAATGGTAACGCCAATGATATTTTGCGGCGTAATAATGGCACGATTTTTGGGGCCGTAACCTTTGAAGCTGGTCAGCGAGGCAGAGCGGCTAAATTTACCGGCGCCGTTAATCAATATATTGAAGTGGCTAATAATGACAGCATCAAGCCGATTGGCGCTTTTACGGTCAGTGCCTGGATCAAATCAACTAAAACGGCTGATCCCGAAGGTGGCAACGGTTTAGTGGCCAGCACTTATAATTGCGGCTGGGATGGGACAACTTGTGCGGCGCAAACTGGCTGGAGTTTTGGCGACGATTTTGGTTGCGGGCCAACCCCTTGCACGCCCGGCGATCATTTTTATTTACAAGTCTGGGGTAGCAGCAAAAATTCCGCTGCCGCTTCCTTGGATAATTTTTCCTCAATTTATAAAGATCAATGGATTTATGTCACTGGTGTTTATCAGCCCGGTCAGTATGTTAGATTATATATCAATGGTCAGCTGAAAGCGGAAGATATAACTAATGTGCCAACTGCCGTTGCCTATAATTCAGGGATTCCTTTAAGAATCGGCCACCGTGCTGATAATTTGACTCAAGGTTATTTTGGCGGTGATCTTGACGATTTCAGAATTTATAATCGGGCCTTAACTTTATCAGAAATTCAGACCGCGATGAATGATCAATGTACGAATTTTGACGATCCGGATACTTTGTGTCCATCTTCAACCGCTCAAGAGTGCCAGCAAAATTTACGGCAATGTTACTGGACCGGCAATGACTGTATTACTCGCGCTTGTTTGGATCAAAATAGCTCCATTACTGGGAATAATAATTATAATCAGCCGACTTGCGGCAACGGTGAGATAGAAACCGGGGAAGAGTGCGATGACGGCAATATTAAAGACGGCTATTGTTCTGTCAATAATGCGCCTTGTGATGTTATCGGATCAGTTTGCGGCGGCAATGGAGTTTGCATTTCTGACGGTTGCGGTCCGACTTGTCAAAATAATGGTTCCGCGGCCAAAGATAACCGCATTGACCCTTATCAAATTGTTCAAACTGTTGACCAGCTAAATGTCGGCTTAGCTCAAGTTAATGAAGAAATCCGGGCTTGGCATAATTTGCAGCCGGATCGGGTCGGCGTCGGTTTATTGACCGTGACCGGCGGCAACATCCCCTTTTATGTCATTGGTCACCAGCCGCCGGCGGGAGAGGCTAACCAATGCCGCAATGTTTCGCTTTGGGCCGTATTTTCCAAACCATTAAAAACTGATGCGGATAATATTAAAAATAATTTTATTGTTAAACAATGTCTTAACGAGGACTGTAGCTCAGCTTCTGATAATTTAGTCAAGAATTTTTATTATCAAACGATTCAAGGCCAGTGTATTAATAATCAGTGCCGCTATCCGTTAAGCGACAGCGATTTAGGCAGTTTTAATTCCACTTGTTTAATTGACGCTGAATGCGTCGGCAGTCGGGTGATGGCGACCGAATTAACTTCCGGCTTTCTGGCGGCGAATGTGACTTATCAATTTGATGTCACTGGCGTTCAAAGCGCGGATAATAAAAATTTAACGCTTAACGATTGTCTTAATCTAAGCAGTCCCTTATGTACCAAGTGGCAGTTTCAGACGAATAATGATTTTTGCCAATGCGATTATGTCGGCGTGACAACTTGGTATAGTTCGGGCGGTGCCGAAACCACCCAAGATTTTTTCAGTTGCGCCGGTAATAATTGCGGTGACCAAACACCAGATATCAGAGATGATGATTTTGCTAATGATAATCCGACCCAAGAAGGCACGGTGCCGGGTAATCAACATCTTTACGAGGCGCAATGTTACGACATTAATAATCCGCAAAATTCTCGGTTGCCGATTGGCTTTGGCGCAACTTATCAGTGGTCAGAGATTGATCCAACTGATGCGCCCAAAGGGATTATTTATTTGACGAATAAACTCTGCTTATATGGTGAGGCGGATAAAATTCTTAATGTTTGTTCGGTTAACAGCGATTGCGGCACTAATGGTTTATGTAGCGTTTATGAACCAATAACTTATGTCACGCCCGGTGAAGAAACGCGGAACAGCAGCGGGGCAATTACGAGCCAGACGCCCAAAGGCAAAAGCGGCCAAGCCGAAGTCAGAGTCGTTGCCCAAGAGTATCACAATGCCGCAGGCCAATTCTGCCTTGATGACCTGACTAATCCCAACGATGGCTGTTTACCGCGCTTGGCTTCAAGCCAAAATGTGGCAGTGACGAATTTCATTTGCGATAATCCTTGGCCCGCCCTTGGTCCTTACGTTGATTCCATCACTAATTGTAGGGACGATTTAAACAGTTGTCTGAACACTAATTTTGATTTGTTATATTGTCGGGATGATGGCCAAGCCGGGTTGACTGGTGATTTGCCGGCTTTAAGCGAAAGCCCGGTTGTGCTTGGCACCCGCTCCAAAACCATTAAAGAATTTCTGTTTCCTTTTGGTGAAAATATTGAAACCGCAGTGGCGAGCCGTGATGCCTTAGGCATTCAGGTTCGGCCCAATCCTTTGCGCCTTTCGCCTTTGACTTGGTATCGCTCTGGCCTCTGCGGTGGTGCGCCTAATTTTGAAAGTCTGTGCTTTAGCGATGCCGATTGCAATGGTCTTAATAATCCTGACTTAATTGCTTACTATTCGTTTGATGATCAGAATAATTTGGGCAATGATTTGGCTGGCGACAATGATGGAACGAATAATGGAGCGGTTTTTAATCCGGTTGGCAAGATTAGCGGGGCGGTTCAATTTGATGGTCTGCCGAACAAGTCTATTGAAGTTAATACAACTGAAGTCAAACCAACTAGCGCTTTCTCCATTAGTGCTTGGGTCAAGAATAATAATAATCCAACGGTTCAGGCTGGCTATGGCGTGGTCGCGAGCACCTATAATTGCGGCTGGGACGGGACAACTTGTGCGGCGCAAACTGGCTGGAGTTTTGGCGACAATTTTGGTTGCGGGCCAACCCCTTGCACACCCGACGATCATTTTTATTTACAAGTCTGGGGTAGCAGCAACAATTCCGCTACCGCTTCTAAATCAGGATTTTTCGCCGCTTACAGCGGTTGGACGCATGTAGCCGGCGTCTTTAAGCCAGGGGAGAGCGTCCAGCTTTATGTTAACGGCGAAAAGGTAGCAGAAACCAAAACCTCAATTTTACAGGTGGCTTATCCTAATCTGCCCTTGCATATCGGCAATCGGCCAGATAACCAGGCCCAGGGAGTTTGGAATGGTTCAGTTGATGATTTAAGAATTTATGCTCGCGCTTTGACGGAAAGTGAAATTAGGCTTTTGGCTGAAGGCCGAGACAATCAATGTCAATTTAACGTGCCGACTAAGGGTTCGCCGCAAACCATGACGGTTGACGGCTATCAAGCGATTCGCGACGGCCGCACCGTTTATGTCGGCGCGCCGAATTTAGGCATGAGTGATTTATTCTCCAATATTTATTTGATTTCTTACAGCCAAAACGCTTCCACCCAAACCCAAGAAGTTTTTAATCGGATTTTAGATCCCGCGAAAACCCTTGGTCTTTGGCGTTTTAATATTGATTTTACCAATCATCAAATTTGCAGTGTTGGTAATTTTTCCGGGACTGATACTATTTGCGGCGCGCCGAATTCCAGCACCTATATCGGTTTAGCCAATACGGCCCAATGTGCCGCCTTATCGGATCAGTCAAGTTGTCAAAGTGAGTCCGAAAACTTGGGTTGTTATTGGGCTAGTAGTGTTAATGGTTGTTTAGCCAAAGTCTGCGAACCGATTTATTGTAATAATAATTTTGAATGTCCCAATCTTTCTTGCAGTGCGGAAAAGCAGCAGGTGGTTCGCGATGCCAAACGTTTTAGCGATTTACGCGACACCCAAGTGCTTTTGGAAAATTATGCCCAGCGGAAGAACGGCTATCCTTTATTGACTGGCGGCAGTTATATCGCCTCAACGACTTTTTCCATCTGGCCAAGCTGGCAGCAAACTTTAAGCAAAGAATTAAGCACCAATTTGCCGACTGACCCGCTTAACTTATTTAAGGGCTGCAACAATAATAATTATTTCTGCGATGATAATAATGACGGCCTCATTGATCATAATATAGAAAAAACTTTTTGCGATTTAGGCAATATTAATAGTTGTAATAAAAGACCGGCTTTGTGTCTGCCGTTTGATCCAGACCAAGATAGAACTTGCTGGGATGAAGTGAGCAAATTTTTCAGCTGTCCGGCAGAGATGTTTGTTTATGGTTATCGTTCGGCGGAAAGCGGCAAAAGTTATGAGCTTTACACTAATTTAGAATACGACACATCGTTGCCGAATTGGGTCAGCGGCAGTTATCAGTTGCCGTTGTCAAACATTAGTGGATCAGTTTGCCAAAAATTGGATTTAGAAGTTCACCAGCAAAGGACTAACGGAGCTACGGCTGAGGCTAATTGCCTGAACGATGGTGGCGACGCCGATTCTGATGGTATTTGCGATCGTAATGATAATTGTAATCCATCGGTTTCTTGCCCGGGGAACGCGCGCAATTGTTATAACCCGGATCAAAGAAACAGCAATTCTCCGGCCGATAGCATCGGTGATGTTTGCGATTCAACTTGTTCCGGTGATGCCGATTCAGACGGGGTTTGCGACGAGCTTGATAATTGCCGGACGGTGAGGAATCCAGCGAATCATTGTGCAATTACTACGGAAGATCCTAATGGTCAATGCGATGCGGACAAAGATGGGGTCGGCGATGCCTGTGATCCCTGCACCGATGTTGATGAAGACGGCTGGTGGGATGAGGACACCGGCGCCAATGACGAACGCGTTTGCCGGCGGGATAATGTTTCACCTTGGTCTAATGGTTTTTGCCAAGATACTGAGGGCAAACGTAACGGCCAGCACTGTCATGATGTTAGTGATTGCTCAAGCCCTTATCGTGCTTCCTGCTTTGTTCCCTTTAATGGTTTTGGCGTTTCTAACGATCGGCGGTCTTATTGTGCTAATAATGGTATTCCAACGCCAAAAGTTTGCCAGTCAGTTGACAATTGTTTGCCCAATCAGACCTGCGAAAAATTTACGGATAATAATTTTCGTTATTATAATCCTTTTCAAGAAGACTATGATAATGATCAGATTGGTTATATTGCCGATGATTGCCTTGATTTTGACAACGATAGCTTTGGCGATTATTCATTTTATACCAAAAGCAATAATCCTTTAGATCTTGAAACGTTCCAGGCTTATTGCACTGATGCTTTTGGTGATCCGATTTTAGATCAACAATGTATTCAGCCAACTGATCAAGAAACTATTTGTTTATATGGTTTAGGTCCAGAATATGATTACAATGATGATCGGCGATGGAATTTTGAGGATGCATCGTGGGGACCGCTTGGTAAACCTTGCCCACCTGGTAAAATTTGTGACCTCAATAATGACGGGTTTTTTAATGCCGTAGATACCCAGATGTACAATAATATTTTACAAGATTCAAATTTAGGAGATTGTGATCAAGTTATAGATTATACTGATACCAGCTTATGCTATGTTTGCGCTGACACTAATAATACAGGAATTTCTACGTTTGATGATTACATAGTAGTTTCTTCCTTAGCTGGTCATGAGGATCATTTTCAAGGCTGTCAAGGCGATAAAAATCAGTTTGGTGATTTTAACGCGGCGGCTGGGGAAATTGATTTAGACAATTGTCCGGCCGGACCAAATGGCGCAGTTTGTAAAGACCAATTTGGTATTCAGATTTCCTGCGCTAATTTAGATCAATTGGATACTGATGGCGATAACATCGGAAATATTTGTGATTCGGCAAATAATCCTCAATCTCGGGGGGAAAACGGGGTTGTCGCTGGCGCGGCTTTTACCGAAAAAGCGAGAGAAAATATTTTATGGTATAATAAAATGAGCCAATGGCTTGCTTCACTTTTTTAAAAATAATTTTTTAAAATTAATTAAAAATATATGTTTGACGACAAACCCACTAATCAAAATCAAACACCCGCTTCGCCAGCTTCGCGTCTAGGCGGGCCGAATCGAAGCGAGCCGAATAATTTGTCCTCTGGCCCAGCTATGGCCAGTCTACCCAAACCGCCTATGCCGCCTCGGCCAACGCCGCCGGCACCGGAACCATTATTAAGCAATTTTGGCAGTGAGCCCGAAGATATT
>MHII01000031.1:21215-26603 GCA_001817425.1 Candidatus Buchananbacteria bacterium RIFCSPHIGHO2_02_FULL_39_17
TGACACGACCGCGCCGCAAATCAAAGGTCCGGCGTCGGCCATGACAACCCCCGGCACGCCGGTGCCGCCCGCGGTTAGCCCGGCGGAAAAGCCAGAAACGCGAGAGCCGTTTATTAAGCAGTATAAGAAAGTTTTGATTGCCGTTATTTTAGTGCTGGTGATTGGCGGCGTCGCAATCGCGGCCGGCTGGTACGGTTATCAAACTTTTTTTCCGTCAGCCACTAGTCAACCGGCAGCCAGTCAACTTAATTTAAATCAGCCGTCATCAGTGACTAATACCAATTTAACGAATCAGGAACCAGCTGACCAAAATATCGGTGAGCAAGTTGGCCAGCCGGCAATTGATACTAATCAGCCGCCACCGCCGCTTGATACTGATCGCGATGGCTTAACTGATGAGGAAGAAGCTTTGTATGGGACAAATTTAAACGCGGTTGATTCTGACAACGACGGTTTAACTGATCGTGATGAAGCCAAAGTCTTTAAGACTGATCCCAATAATCCCGATACTGATGGCGACACCTATCCCGATGGCACGGAAGTTCGTTCCGGCTTTGACCCCAAGGGTTCGGGCAGGTTGCTTCAAATAAAATAATAAGTCAAAAGTTAAAATTCAAAAGTTTAAGTCAAAAGAATATAAGTGAAAGTAAATAGTAGTCGCCAGCGGCGACTACCAAAATTTTGATTTTTGCCTTTTGAATTTTGAATTTTCTATGTTTAAGAGACAAAAAACAAAGATAAAAAAACCTGGTGAAGCTCGAGAGGTTGAAGAAGTGAATGGTAAAATTCACGTCATGCCCGAGCGTTTTTATCAGCCGCCGAAAACCAAGCGCTCGCCGCTGATTTTATTTATTATTTTAGGCGTTATTTTTTTGGCGGGGCTGATTGTTTTTGCCGTTTATCTTAATCAAAGTTTGAAAACCGCCCAAAAGGCGCAAATTAGCCTTAATGAGCCGCTTAATATTAATATCAACGAAGCGCTTTTAGATAACGAAAACACTAATTCGGCGGTAAACGTTAATACTAATGTCCCGCCGGTTGACCTTAATCTTAATGTTAGACCTCAACCAACGACCACTCCAGATTTAAACACCAATTTAAATACCAATACCGACATTGAAGTTGCCCTGCCCCAAACACTTCAGCCTTTGCCGACAGCGCCGGACGTTGACCATGACGGATTAACGGCAGCGGAAGAAGGCATTTTCGGCACTAATCCGGAAGTGAGCGATACCGATTCGGACACTTATTCCGACGGCGCTGAACTTTTGGCTGGTTATGATCCAGCTCGGCCCCGGGCACAATTGAGCAGTTCCGCTATTTTTACTTTTTATCGCCATCCGCTTTATTCGATTTTATATCCATCGAGCTGGACGGTTCGCCAGCAAGATGAACAAAAAAGTGAAGTTTTATTTGTTTCAAGCACCGGTGAATTTTTTGAAATTTTAGTCATTAATAACGTTAATAATTTGGCGCTGACGGACTGGTATGTCGAGCAGTTTCCCGGTATTGATTTAACCAGGGCGACGCAAGTTCAGCTCAATAATACCTTAGGTCTGCGCCAGCCGGATAATCAAAGTTATTATTTGATGAAAAACAATGATCAAAGTAAAATTTATTTGCTGACTTACAATTCGGGTAATTTCAGCGAGCTTAATTTTTTAACGACGTTTAATGCGGTGGTGAAGAGCTTTAGGGTTAATTAAGCTGGTAAGTAAATTAAGCGAGTTCAGTAAAGTCAGTCAGTCAACTGAACTTGCTGAATTTACTTAATTTACTAATTAATAATGATTTACCTTGAAGTCAATCAGAAAATTGGCAAAAAAATTCCGAAATTTTTTTGGCAATTTTGGTTGAATAAAGCGGTCCGGATTTTAAAAATTAAAAAGAAATTTGAAGTTTCCGTCGCCGTCGTGAATGACGAAAGCATTAAAAAACTCAATCGGATTTTTCGCGGCAAAAATAAAGTGACTGATGTTTTAAGCTTTGCCGAAAGCGAAGGCCAAATCAAATTTTTTGGCGATAAAAATTTTTTAGGGGAGATTATTATTTGTTATCCCCAAGCGGTCCGGCAGGCCAAGGCCTTTAGGCATGACGTGGCTCAGGAAATAGCAAATTTATTAATCCATGGCTTTTTGCATTTATTAGGCTACGATGATCAAACGGAAAAACAGAGCAAGGTGATGGAAGAATTGGCTGAAAAGATTATTAAAGGAAAGATCAAATAACAAAATCCTAATGTCAAATCAAATCCAAAGCTCAAATGTCAAAAATTTTTAATTTTGGATTTTGATATTGATTTGACATTTGTTATTTGGATTTTGAGTTTATTATTTTCTGTGTTAAAATATTTTTACATTTTTAATAATTTTAGTCTGTCCCGCCACAATAACCTATTATTAGAAGGTGCCGATGTAAAATCGGCATCCCGACTTTACGTCGGGAAAGGCGGGATGCCGCTGCGGCGGGGTAGTTTTGCTTATTGGTTTAAACTTTAAGAGCTAAAAGCTATTTTTATGGTGGAAAAAGATTTAATCGCCGGTTTAGATGTTGGCTCCACGGTTATTCGTTTAGCCGTTGGTCAAGTTGTTGGCGATGGCGAAAAAATTCATATCATTGGTTCGGCTGAAGCGCCGGCTGAAGGCATCAGCAAGGGCATTATTAGCAGCATTGAAGATGCCGTGTCTTCAGTTTCCGTTTGCGTGGAAAAGGCAGAAAGAATGATTGGCGTGCCCGTGGAAAGCGTTTGGGTAGGAATTTCTGGTAGTCATATTATTTCTCAGGAAAGTCGGGGGGTAGTGGCGGTGGCGAGGGCGGATGGTGAAATTTCCGAAGATGATGTGGAGCGTTCCATTGAAGCTGCTCGAACCGTGGCCACACCGCCCAATTATGAGATTTTACACGTTATCCCTAAAAGTTTTACCGTTGATGGTCAGGTCGGGATTAAAGATCCGATTGGTATGACTGGCGTTCGTCTGGAAGTGGATACTCAAATTATTCAGGGTTTAAGCTCGCAGATTAAAAATTTAACCAAAGCAGTTTACCGGACTGGGGTTAACATTCAGGATTTGGTTTTATCAATTTTAGCCACGGCCGAGGCCGTGCTGGCTAACCGCCAAAAAGAGCTTGGCGTGGCGGTGGTGAATATTGGCGGTTCCACCACCAGTTTAGCGGTTTTTGAAGAAGGCGATATTTTACACACGGCGGTTTTGCCGGTTGGCTCGGATCATATTACTTCAGACATTGCCATTGGTTTAAGAATTTCGATTGATACCGCCGAAAAAATTAAATTGGAATATGGCTCCGCTTTGAGTAATGGCGTTAGTAAAAGAGAAGAAATTGATATTGGTGAATTAGAAGGCCAGGAGAGTAATTTTGTTTCTAAAAAATACGTCACGGAAATTACCGAAGCCCGGGCCGAAGAAATTTTTACCAAAGTTGATGCCGAGTTGAGAAAGGTTGGTAAAAGTGGTAAGCTACCGGCAGGCATAATCTTAACCGGTGGCGGCGCTAAGTTAACCGGAATGGTTGAGGCGGCAAAAAAGCATTTACGCTTGCCCGCTAGTCTCGGCCGGCCATTTAATGTCACTTCAGCCATTGATAAGATTAATGATCCGGCATTTTCAACCGCTATTGGCCTGGTGATTTGGGGCGCGGCGGTTGCCAGTAGCCATCAGGCCGGAGGTTTAGGTCGGTTTTTCCAAGTTTTGCCGGGCTTAAATTCTTTAACTAACCAAATCAAAAAGTTTTTTAAGAAAATTTTGCCTCGCTAAATTTTTAGCCTTTCCTTTTAATCTCTAAAGAGATTCATAAGCTATCCCGATGTTGCCGACGTAAAGATCGGCATCGGGATCCCGACCGAAGCGTCGGGAAAAGCTATTTTTATGGCGGAAATTAAACCAGAAGTGGAAACTTTTGCGAAAATTAAGGTCGTCGGGGTTGGCGGGTCTGGCGGTTCAGCGATTAACCGAATGGTGCGTTTAAAAATTCGGGGCGTTGAATTTTTAGCCATCAATACCGATGTTCAGGCTTTGCATCATTCGGCCTCGCCCAATAAGCTTAATATTGGTAAAATGACGACACGGGGTTTAGGCGCGGGCATGGATCCTGATCTTGGCCAAAAAGCCGCGGAAGAAAGCCAAAACGAGATCCGTGATTTATTGAAAGGTTCGGACATGGTTTTTATTACCTGCGGCTTAGGCGGCGGCACCGGCACTGGCGCGGCGCCCATTGTCGCTTCAGTGGCCAAGGAGCTCGGAGCTTTAACCGTGGCGGTAGTGACTAAACCTTTTAGTTTTGAAGGCGTCCAGCGCCGAGAGATTGCCGATCGCGGCTTTGCTAATTTACGCGAGCAAGTAGATGCGATCGTGACGATTCCTAATGATCGACTTTTACAAATTATTGATAAAAAAACCTCATTACTTGAGGCTTTTAAAATTTGTGATGATGTTTTGCGCCAAGCGGTGCAGGGGATTGCCGAACTAATCACGATTCCCGGCTTGATTAATGTTGATTTTGCTGATGTGAAAACCATTATGAAAGATACGGGTTCGGCTTTAATGGGTATTGGCCAAGGCAGTGGTGAAAATCGCGCGGTTCAAGCGGCAAAAGCCGCCATTTCTAGTCCGCTCTTAGAGCTTTCCATTGATGGCGCTAAAGGCATATTATTTATTGTGGTTGGCGGACCGGATTTGAGTATGCATGAAGTCAACGAAGCGGCTAAAATTGTGACCCAATCAGCGGATGCTAACGCGAAGGTGATTTTTGGGGCGGTCATTGATGAGCAATTGAAAGATGAAGTCAAAATTACTGTCATTGCCACGGGTTTTTCCGATAAAGAATTTAAAGCGGCGGCTGATGCCGGTTTTAGTCTGAGCTCGGCTTATAAACCAAGCGAATTTACGGCCACAAAAACCGTTGAGGAAGGCATCAGAACGGCGGCCACCAGAATTTTACCAAATCGGGCGAAAAAACTTTTTGCCAAAGAGACGAAGGCCGAAACGCCGATTGAAAAAACACCCGAAGAAGAGGAGCTAGAAATTCCCGCTTTCATCCGAAAAAAGATGAAATGAGGGGAATTTTTGGTTTGATTTCGGCGAGGCAAGTCCGCTTTTATTCGAAAGAAAATGAAATAAAAACCCACGAATATATAAATTTACAAATCCTACCCCTCTCCCTCCATCCCTCTCCCCTCCGGGGAGAGGGGTTATGGGTGAGGGCATTTGTAGATTTGTAGCCGATTTGCAAATTTGTGGGGAAAATCAAAAATAAAAAAGGTTTTTATAAAATTTAGAATAAGGCAAGACAATGTCTTATTTTTTGTGCTCTGAAAAGCGCAGGGTTTGTATCCTCAAAAATCATTTTTTTTCATTTTTAAGTTCCTAAATT
>MHII01000031.1:26619-31305 GCA_001817425.1 Candidatus Buchananbacteria bacterium RIFCSPHIGHO2_02_FULL_39_17
AGGTCTTGGTAAACCCCAACTAAAATTAACCGAAAATGCTTTGAAAGTTTTAGCCAGCCGCTATTTATTAAAGGATGAAGACGGCAAAGTGCTGGAAAAGCCTTTGGAAATGTTTAAGCGGGTCTCTTCTTTTATTATTAAAGCCGAAGAGAACTATAAATTAACCAAAGAACAGCAAGAAGAATTAGAAAAAGCCTTTTTAACGGTTATGGTTAATTTGGAATTTTTGCCGAACAGCCCGACTTTTACGGGGGCGGGCACGCCGTTAGGTCAGCTTGCGGCTTGTTTTGTTTTGCCGATTGGCGATTCCATGGAAGAAATTTTTAGCGCTATTAAATATACCGCTTTAATTCACAAGTCCGGCGGCGGCACGGGCTTTTCTTTTTCCCGTTTGCGACCGGCCAAATCTCAAGTCAAGTCAACTCAAGGTCTTGCTTCCGGGCCGCTTTCTTTTATGACAGTTTTTGACGCCGCGACTAATACCGTTAAACAAGGCGGGACGCGGCGCGGAGCGAATATGGGAATTTTGCGCATTGACCATCCGGATATTATGGAATTTATTAGCGCTAAAACCGATAGCGATAAATTAAATAATTTTAATATTTCAGTTGCCATTACCGATAAATTCATGGCGGCCCTAGACCAAAGTGGGGAATATGAATTAATTAATCCTTCAAATAATCAAGCCGCCGGCAAGCTCAAGGCCAAAGAAGTTTGGGAAAAAATTGTTAACCAGGTTTGGAAAAATGGCGACCCGGGCGTGATTTTTATTGACAAAATTAACCATTTTAACCCCACGCCTCATATCGGCTTAATTGAAAGCACTAATCCCTGCGTGAGCGGTGAAATGTTAGTGCCAACCGAGAGGGGGTTAGAGAAAATTGAAAAAGTTTATGATAATTATTTGAAAGGCGGCATCAATAAAGGCATTTTAGTTGATAACCGGACAATTGCTGGCGGCGGCGTAGAATTAAAAGCCGTGGCTAAAGTTTATAATAATGGTAAAAAGCCGGTAATGAAATTAATCACTAAGGCCGGCTATGAATTGATTGCAACTTATGACCATCGGGTTTTAACCGAGCGGGGCTGGATTAAAATGAGTGATTTAATGGTTGATGATATTGTTTTTCTTCAGTCCGGAGAAGGAAAATTTAATCATAGTTTTTCTCTGCCAATAAAAATCGTCAAAAAAACTTTACCGCGTTTCTGGTCAAAAGAATTAGGTCAGGTCTTGGGTTTGCTGGTCGGGGACGGCTGGTTGAGAACTGGTGATCGGAACTGCCGGATTGGTTTTACCTTTTCTCAAGATGAGAAAAAACTTTTAAATAAATTTAAAAAGATTATTAATCAATGGTATGGTTTTGAGATTAAACCTGTCTTGAGAGACAATAATATTTTTCATCTTTCTTATCATGCCCAATGGTTTGTTGACTTTTTTAGGCAGTTAGGTGTTAAACCGGTTAAAGCTAAGGAAAAAATTGTGCCAGCAACTATCTTTACCGCGCCCAAAGAGGCCATAATTGGTTTTCTCCAAGGATTATTTACCGCCGATGGGACGGTTAATTTCGTTAAAGGTCATTCGGCTTATGTCAGATTAACCGCAAAGTCTCTTATTTTATTAAAAGAAGTTCAGCTTTTACTTTTGAATTTAGGTATTAAATCAAAAATTTATCCGCGGCACCGCCCGGCCAGAAAAACTTTTAATTATTTGACAAAAAATGGTCAGAAAAAGAATTATTTAGCCGATGGTATCTGTTATGAATTAGAAATTTCTAAACAAAGTGTTTTAATTTTTTTAGAAAAAATCAGTTTTATTGATGATAAACATCAAGCAAAGATAAAAATGTTTAAAAAGAAATCATTTTATCGTGACCCGTTTGAAGATCAAATTGCCAGTCTGGAAAAATGGGGTGAAAAAATCGTTTATGATTTAACCGAAATTACAACTCATTCTTATTTAGCCGGCGGCATTTTAGTTCACAATTGCGGCGAACAGCCTCTCTTGCCTTATGAATCATGCAATTTAGGTTCAATTAATTTAGCCAAATTTATCACGGACGGAAAAATTGATTGGGACCGATTGAGCGCCGTGACTAAAGTCGCAGTCAGGTTTTTGGATGACGTGATTGATATGAATCGTTATCCTTTAAAAGAAATTGAAAAAATGACTCAGGCCAATCGAAAAATTGGCTTAGGCGTAATGGGTTGGGCGGATATGCTAATTCAACTTGGGATTGCTTATAATTCTCAAGAAGCCATTGATTTAGCCGAGAAGCTAATGAAATTTATCAAAGATGATGCTGATGCCACTTCTATTGAATTGGCCAAAGAAAAAGGTGTTTTTCCCAATTTTGAAGGCAGTATTTATGACACGCCGGAAAGTCAGGGCATGAGGAACGCGACCAGAACGACGATTGCCCCAACCGGCACTTTGAGTATTATTGCTTCTTGCTCTTCAGGGATTGAACCGATTTTTGCCGTGGCTTACACCCGCAAATCGCATCTGGGCAAAAAAGGCGATGAATGGGTGGAATTGGTGGAAGTTAATCCTTATTTTAAAAAAATTGCTAAAGACCGGGGGTTTTATGCCAAAGAATTAATGGAAAAAATCGCTCAAGCCGGCTCCTTGCATGATTTTGCCGAAATCCCCGATGATGTCAAAAGAGTTTTTGTCACGGCTCACGACATTGCCCCAGAATGGCATGTCCGGATGCAGGCGGCTTTTCAAAAATACATTGACAACGCCGTTTCTAAAACCATTAATTTTCCCCATCTGGCCAGCAAAGATGACGTGGCTAAAGCCTATCTGCTTTCCTATGAGCTTGGTTGCAAGGGGATTACCATTTATCGCGACGGCAGCCGTGATGTTCAGGTTTTAACCACTGGCAAATCTCATCAAAAAGTTGAAGTGCCGACAACGCCGTTTTATAAAAAAGAGCGGCCAATGGCGATGAAAGGTACGACCTATAAAGTCAAAACTTCTTACGGTGATTTATATGTCACGATTAATGATGACGAAGCCGGCAATCCTTTTGAAGTTTTCGCCACCATCGGCAAAGCCGGCGGATTTTTTTCCGCTAAATCAGAAGCGATTTGCCGTTTAGTTTCTTTGGCCCTGCGCGCCGGGATTCCGCCGGAAGAAGTGATTAAACAGATTAAAGGCATTCGCGGACCCATGCCGTCATGGAGCGAAGGCGGAATGATTTTATCTTTACCAGATGCCATTGCTCAAATTTTAGAGCGCCATTTAAGCCAGCGCCAGCCGGCTCTGGGCTTGGCATATCATCAGGTTCCGCAAATGACTAAACAGACTATTACTCAGCCAGTCGCGCCAGTGAATGCCAATCAGGTCAATAACAACCATAACGGCAATGGTTTAAATATTAAGCGCGACATTGCGGATTACGGCGACGCGCCGGAATGTCCGGAATGCGGCAATATTTTAGAAATTTCTGAAGGCTGTTTGAAATGTCAGGTCTGCGGTTTTTCCAAGTGCGGCTAGAACAGCTTTTAGCTGATAGCTTTTAGAAGTTTGCTATAATGCCCTAACAGCTAACAGCTAACAGCTAACAGCTAACAGCTAACAGCTTACTTATGCCAAATGATTTAGGCAAAATTCATATTTACACCGGCGACGGCAAAGGCAAAACGACTTCGGCCTTTGGTTTGGCTTTGCGGGCCATTGGCGCCGGCTATAAAGTTTATTTGATTCAGTTCATGAAGGGCCAAGATTACAGTGAATTAAAGATGCTGCGGCGCCTGCCCAAACTGACTTTTAAGCGATTTGGCCAAAAAAGTTTTGTTCATCTGCCGGCCGCGAAACAAGACAAGATTTTAGGACAAAAAGGCGTGGCTTTGGCGAAAAAAGTTTTAAAAAGCCGCGGCTATGATTTAGTGATTTTAGATGAAATTTTTGTCGCCGCTTTTTTTAAATTAATTAAATATTCAGATATTGTTAATTTAATTAAAGTTAAGCCAAAAAATGTGGAACTAGTTTTGACTGGGCGTAAAGCCACCCCAGAAGTAATGAAATTAGCTGATTATGTGACAGAAATGCGCGAAATTAAACACCCGTATCAAAAGGGGATTAAAGCGAGGCGAGGGATAGAAAACTAAAATTCCTAATGACGAATTTCTAATTTTTAAATAAACCCCAATGACTAATGATAAAATGACCAAAGGTTAAATAATTGGACATTGGGTCATTAGTCCGCCAGCTGGCGGATTAGAAATTAGTTATTAGAAATTAATGAACTTATCCCCAGATAAACCCTTGACCCCGCTCTAAAGTCCGCGAAGAGATGTTAATAATGTTTAAAGATAATTGGCGCGGAGTCGCCTTCGGCTTGTTTTTTCCATAAACGGGGTTTAACGATTGACTTAGAGCGGGGCGAGCAATCATTAATCATAGGAAATCTGGCTTAAGTGGTTTTTAGTTTTAAGTTGTCCCCAGATAAACCCTTGACACCTATATTAGATGGCATAAAATGAGATTACCAATTTAAAAATTAAAAAAATTTTTAGTTTTCCGAAGTGAGGTGAGCCTCTCGATTAAACTCGAGACGTAATGCCTCCGCTGTCCCGCAACTGTAATGCCGAAGGCATTACCCCGAGTGAGGCCGCCTTAGGCGGCTGAATCGAGGGGTGAAGGTCTATCGGCTAAGTCAGGTCGAGAAAACTAAGATT
>MHII01000031.1:31324-46690 GCA_001817425.1 Candidatus Buchananbacteria bacterium RIFCSPHIGHO2_02_FULL_39_17
TCCTCGTGGTGAGGGAGAAAGGTGATTGTCCGTTTTATAAGCCGGACTTTTTTTGTCGCAAAATTTAAGCTACGAATTATGAATTAGTACGAAGATACGAATTATGTTTGTAAATTTGTACTGAATTTGTAGATTCGTGGGAAAGGAGATTGATTATGCAATCTAAAACTAAAAGGCAAAGAATAACTTCAATTTTTCTCATTTTCTCATTTTTTCTTTTTCC
Source organism: Candidatus Buchananbacteria bacterium RIFCSPHIGHO2_02_FULL_39_17 (assembly GCA_001817425.1). Lineage (GTDB taxonomy): Bacteria > Patescibacteriota > Patescibacteriia > Buchananbacterales > UBA6539 > HO2-39-17. Next base: position 31,548 of record MHII01000031.1, read on the forward strand.
GGTTTTTGTTTCCGCTGATACGGCAACAGCCGTAAATTATTTAAAAAGCCAAAGCCCTGACGCCTGGATCACAATGGCTTTAGCCGCCGCCGGGGAAACAAACATCAATCCTGATCATTTAAAACAGATTAACGGCAATTTAGCGACTGATTATGCCAAAGCGATTTTAGCCTTAGCTTCAGTTAATGAAAATTCTGAAACTTTTGGCAATGTTAACTATATTTCCCAGCTAAAAACTTATTTTGCTGATAATCAATTTGGCAGTCCAACGCTTTTAAACGACGACTTTTGGTCAATTTTGGCTTTGGCTTCGGTTAATCAAAAAAATATTAACGAAGTCAGCGCGGCTAAGGATTTTATTTTAGCCAATCAAAATCCAGATGGCGGGTTTAGTTATGCGGTGAGCGGCGAAAGCGACACCAATGACACCGCGGCAGCGGTTATGGCTTTAGTGGAGGCCGGTTTAGCGCCAACTCACCAAGCGATTACCAACGCCCTTGATTATTTAAAAATCGCCCAGAATGCGGATGGCGGCTTTGGCTATCAGGCGGGCAATGATTCAGATTCCGGGTCTGATGCCTGGGTGATTTCCGCGATTATTAAAGTTAATCAGGATCCAAACCGCTGGCTTAAGGAAGGGAAAAATCCGGTTGAGCATTTATTAACCCTTCAGGATCCGGACGGCGGTTTTTGGTGGGTGAAGCCAGGCACGTCAGAATGGAATAATAAAACTATGACGGCGTTTGCCGTTATTGCAATAAGTGGCAAAACTTTCCCGGTTGGTTATTATCAAAATAATCCTGATGGCGAAAGCCAAAATTATCACCTGCGCCTTGAAGGCAAAAATTCAACGATTTGCGAAACGGAAGTTGGTGGAACAACGGCTTTGGATCTAATTAAAAACGCCGCTTTAAACTGCGGCTATACTTACAATATTACCCAAGAAAGTTTTGGCCCTTATTTGCGCGCGATTAATGATGAAGTGGCTGAGGGTTTAACCGGCTGGCTTTATTTTGTTAATCATATTTCGCCGGCGGTCGGGGCGGCGGATTATCTTTTAAAGCCGGGTGATGAAGTGTTATGGTATTTTGGCAATTGGGGCTGGAGTCCGACTAAAATTAGCGCTGATAAAATCGAAATTAATCCCGGCGAGACGATTAATCTTAAAGCGGAATATTTTAACGGCACTGAATGGCTGCCCTTGCCTCAAGCGAAAATTAAAATTAACGAGGAAGAAAAAACCGCTAATGCCGCGGGCCTGGCCGCGGTAACGATTAATCAAAGCGGAGTTTATCAGGTTTATCTGGAAACCCCGGAGTTTATCCGCAGCGATAAAATTCAGGTGACGGTCGGGGACACGATCAGCCAAAAAGTTGGTCTTAAAGTTGAAATTGATCAAACGGATACTGGCCATGTTGGCGGTGACGCCATTGCTTTAGTGGTTTCGCCGAATTTGCTTGATTTTGGCAAATTAAAGCCCGGGCAAACCGCTGAACAATCAGTTAATCTTAATAATCAGGGAACAGTGGCATTGACTATTGGCGCCCAAGTCAGCGGTGAAGCGGTTTTTATCAATGGTTTAAAAATTGAAGGCAATCTAGTCAATCAATATCAGACAACAATGTCGTCTAATTCAGCCAAGATTTTGAATGTTTCTTTGACGGTGCCGGCTAATTATTTGGCTTCGGGCATTAAAAACGGCGAATTAATTTTTTGGGGCACGAGCCAGTAGTGGCTAATTGCCAATCGCAAATGGCGAATCGCTTTTATGGGTAGAGATTGCTTCTCCCGATGTAAAATCGGGATCGCAATGACATTTATTATATAGCATTTGTCATTGCGAGGAGTCCCGTCGCTCGCGAGCGACGGGATGACGAAGCAATCTAATATGGGCAGAGAATCACCTAAAATATGCAAAGATTTTTATTAGTTATTATTGTTAGTTCTTTTATTTTTGGTTTTAGCAGAATGGCAGAGGCCGTGGGTGTCGCGGTTAAGCCCAAAGAAATTAATTTAGCCGTGGCGGCAGGGGAAAAAGCCAAGACGGAATTTTTAGTCATTAATTCAACCGGCGAACCGGCCATTTATCAGGTGATTTTAGATGGCCAGAATTCAGCCATAAAAATTCAGCCCTCAGAATTTTTGCTTGCTTCCGGCCAAAGCCAAATTATTAAGATTGCCGCCAGATTTTTTTGGCCGAAAAATTATTCCGGTCTAATTTCTGTTATTGCCCGGCCGCCAGGCGCCAGCGGCTTAATCACTGGTTCCGGAGTTAAACTGCCAATTAGGATTGAAGTTTACGGCCGGCCTTGGATTTTATTATCAGTCAGTATAATTTTTTGTTGTTTATTAATTGTTTTCGTGGTATTCTTAAAAAAGAAGGTTAGATTTTAAAAAAGCAAAATTTTATGATTAAATTTATTTCTAAAATTATTATTGTCCTGGCCATTTTTTTGGCCGGGTTTTATTTTGGCAGTCAGCAGGCGCTGTCGCCAGCCGACGGCTTGGCTAATTTTATCAATCAGCCTTTTTCGCCGGAAGTCAAAGTCAGTTTAATGCTTGATTTTGGGGCCGATGAACTTAAAACTTTTAATAATTTAACCTTGCCGAGAAATTCAACGATCCTTGATTTATTAAAAAAAGTTTCAACTGAAAATAATTTAGCCTTAAAATACAAAGATTTTGGCGGCGATTTGGGGGTTTTGATTGAAACGATTGGTGACAAAACCAATAACACTAAAGAAAATATTTATTGGCAGTATTGGGTTAATAATCAATATGCCCAAGTCGGCGCCGGCGCTTATCAATTGAAAAACGGCGACGCGGTGGAATGGAAATACACGAAAAGCCAATTTTAACTAGCTTTTTAGGAATTAGCTTTTTAGCTTGTAGCGATTCTAAAAAGCTAAGAAGCTACAAGCCACAAGCTGTCAATTATGTCTCTTAAATTAAAACTAATCATCTCACTAATTTTAATAGCACTCGGCGTGGCGACTCGGCTTTTGCCTCATTTCTGGAATTTCACGCCGATTGCCGCGATCGCTTTATTTGCCGGCGTTTATCTCAACCGACGAACGGCGGTAATTTTGCCTTTAGCGGCCATGCTAACTGGTGATTTATTAATTGGATTTTACGCTTGGCCCATTATGATATCAGTTTACGGCAGTTTTATTTTAACTGGTTTAATCGGCTCAATGGTGAAAAAGCAAAAAAGTTTTGAGACAATTTTAGCGGCAACTATTTTTTCTTCCGTCTTATTTTATTTAATTACCAATTATGCGGTTTGGCAATTTAGTCCTTGGTATGAAAAAAGTTTCGCTGGTTTAATTGAATCTTACACTTTAGCCTTGCCTTTTTTTCGCGCGACTTTAATTGGTGATTTGTTTTACGTGGGCGTGTTTTTTGGCAGTTATGAGTTGGTTAAACTTTTGATGCTTGGTAAATTAAATTTTACTCAAAAATCTAGAAAAATCGCTAAAATAAGCTAAAATTATGATATCTTTATCACCTCTTGGCCGTAGCAGAACGACTGATATTTTATTCGGATGACGTTTAGTACTGACTTATCCACAGATTTTTCTGTAATATAATTTAAAATTCTGTTATAATTAATATTAGAAAAATCCACTTTTGTTGGGGAAAAATTTATGTTTTCATATTCCCTAATAAAAAGAAAGAATTTAATTTTAAAATTTTAATTAATTAATTTAAAAAATTACTATGAAAATAAAAAGAGGTTTAGGAAAACTTTCATCTCTTTTCGAAAGTGCGGTGGTCGTTCTGATTTCATCACTTTTTGTTATATCTATTGTTTTTGCCGCCACGACTATCGGCAGCAATATTTTAACTGACGGTAATTTAGATGTGAACGGTACAGCTTCAACGACCTCGGCCACTAGTACGGCTTACATTGACATTGGCGTTCGGCCTGACGGCGGCGTGACCTTGGTCAACTGGGCCGGCGGCGATTTATATGTCCAAGATGACATTGAAGTTGATGATGATGCCAATATCGCTGATCTATTGACTTTGGGTCGAGCGACAACCACTCGCATTACCAGCACCGCCGCGATCAGTGTTGGTTCATTTTTCACTTCACCGGCTGGCTTTGACTTCACGGAAGATTTGGCTGTTTCTGGTGATATTGTTGGTAATAATAAGGTGACTTCAACGGTTGCGCTGTGGGTTGGTTCGGCTGGTACAGCCAATAATATCAATTTAGCCGGCGGCGATTTGTATGTTCAAGATGATGCGGAGATTGATGATTTACTGACCTTTAGTCGGGCCACTTCTACTTCTGCCACGACCACGGCATATTTAATGGTTGGCTCTGACTTTACTTTGCCTTCAGTTTTTAACTATAGTGAAGATTTATCGGTTTCTGGCGATACGGTGTTGAATGATTTGTATGTGGTTGGCGGTAGCGCCACGGTTTCAACCGGAACAGCGACAACCACTCTCGGTTTATTAGTCGGTCCGACGCAAGGAATAGGAACAACGACTCTAAGCGTTGGTGTTGCGAATAACGCTACTTCCATGCAAAACGGCTGCATTGAGATGGTAAAAAACGGTGTCTACTCTAAAATTTATATTAACGAGAACGGCACGGCTCTAGTGGTTACGGTAGGTCGGTGTAAAGACGGCCCATAATTACTTAGCGGATTATCTTAAAAATCTAAATTCATAATTCATTATGAAAAAAACAATTTCCACAATTGTTTGGTTGCTGGTGATGTCCCTGGCTTTGTCTTTGCCGCTAAGTGTTGTGGCTGCGACTGTGACTTATAATGCCGATACGACCATTTCCCTGCCCAATAATCTTACTTTGACGATTCTTAATGGTTCCAAAATTGAATCAATTACCATTAATGATGACAGCACTTTGACCGTAAGCACTGGTTCGGATACGGATTTGTCATTACGTTCAACGGCTAGAAAAGATTTTAGTACCACGGTCAGTAGCGGTACATCGCCCAATATCGGGGAAACTTGCGATGTCGGGCTTGGCTACAGTCAACTGGCAATGTCCGCGGCAACTTCCACCGTGACGGTGACCGTTTCTAGCACAGTTTTATGTGGTGGTGATACGAGCAGCACCACGACTGGAACCGGAAGCGGGACCACGGGTGGTGGCGGAGGCGGCGGCGGTGAAGTGACGACCACCAGCGGCACGACCATTGGCATTGGCGAAACTTCATCAGTTGGTTCGGTGACCACTTCAGGCAAGACCCTTAATATGTATCAGGGTTCGCAAGCGAATTTCAGTTCCGTCACGAGCGGCGGAGTTTCCGAAAATCATAGCGCGAAAATCACCAAAGTTGATTTAACCAGCCAAACCGTGACTTTGACCATTCAGTCAGATCCGGTAATGATCACTTTAGCCGTGGGCCAAAGCAAAAATGTTGATTTGAATGGCGATGGTAAAGAAGATGTTATTGTTAAATTAAAGAGCTTGGTCGTTAATAAAGCCGAATTGACTTTTACCTCACTTCACACAGCCGTGGCTCGTTCCGGCGAATTAATCAAACTTCAATGCGCGGCTAATGCTGGATTAAACGATCCTTGCCGGGCCGTCTATTATGTCGGCAACAACGGCAAGCGCTATGTCTTTCCCAATATCAAAACTTACAACACATGGTATACTGATTTTTCCACCGTTAAAATTGTTTCTGCGGATGAATTGGCCAAATACCTGATTGGCGGTAATGTGACTTATCGGCCGGGCGTAAAATTAGTTAAGATTACGACTGATCCGAAAGTTTACGCGGTTTCCGCTAATGGCGCCTTGCGTTGGGTGACCACCGCGGTGATTGCTCAAGAGCTTTATGGCGATAACTGGTCAAGTCAAATTGAAGATGTGCCGGATGCTTTCTTCGTTAATTACCGAACAGGAATTGATATTGGTTCGGCCGCGGGTTACAGTAAGACTGGGGCGATGGATGTTTCACCAAGCATTAATTCCGACAAAGGACTTTAAAGCTTAGAAAAATTCTGATTTAAAAAGAAGGTGCTTCTAATCAAGGCATCTTCTTTTAGATTGTCAAAAATTATTCGTCTGTGCTATGGCGAGCGATTATTAATTCGTAACCGGCTGGGTTTTCCCAAATTTTCCCTCTTAAGATTAAGAGGGGATTAAGGGGAGTTATGAACGTGGAGTCATAACCCATCCTTACCTCCCCCCTTATCTTAATGGGAGGTAAATAAATATGAGATAAGTTTTTTAGATTGTCAAAAAAATTGATTTAAGTTATAATATTTTTAGTTTTAAGTTTTAAAAAATGCCTGAAAATAATCAATCTAACCAAAATTCAGATCACGCCAAAATTAAAGAACTTTTGGAGCAAAATCTTCAATTAAGCAAGCAGATTTACCAGCTAGCGGAGAAAATTAATCGCTGGATTTTTTGGCAGCAAGTTTGGCGGGTAATAAAAATTTTAATCATTGTCGTGCCGATTATTTTAGGCATTATTTATCTGCCGCCGATTTTACAAAAAGTTTTCGCGCCTTACCAGCAGGTTTTAAATTTTAACTCAGCAAAACCAAGCGCAAACGTCATTGAATTATTTAACCAATTGAAAAATAATGCCCCAGATCGATAAACAAAAGCTGGGCCGATTAACATTTTTTCAGAAAAAAGTTTTAGCCAAAATTAAAAAAGTTCCCTTGGGCAAAGTAACAACCTATCAATTATTGGCTAAAGCGATTAATCAACCGAAAGCGGTTCGCGCCGTTGCTCAGGCGCTGAAAAAAAATCCAAATTTAATTAAAGTTCCTTGCCATCGCGTGGTGGCGGCGGGAGGAAAGCTTGGCGGCTATGTTTTAGGCGATTGGCAAAAGAAAAAAATTTTAGCCAAAGAAGGCATTGAATTTGACCAGCGTCAAAAAATTAAAGACTTTGAAAAAAAATTATATCATTTTGATTAATGAGCCAAAGCAGTAAAGTAATAATTTTTAATTAACACTATTGGTAAATAATATGAAAAATCGTCAAATTCTGCTTTTTTCAATTTTGATTGCCGTTGCCATGTTGGGAATGATTTTTATCTTTTTTTATCGCCCTTGGACAGAGATTTCACTGCAAAAATATATGGCTAAAATTACGACCTGTGGCAATATTTTAGATGAAAATGATTGTTATGCTAAAAGTTTTTGTGAGGGAATTTATGGGCCGGTTAATCCTGATTCAAATCAATTTGAGTTTAAACGTTGTCAAAAAATTCCTTTTGCCGCATTATTGCAACTGGAAAAAGAAAAAAATATTTGCCAGACGACCCAAGGGCAATGGTATCGCAATAAATTAGGCAATTTTTGTCTGTGCGATAAAGCCGGAGCGGGTCAAACTTTTGATAAAACAAAGGGATGTATTAGTAAATAAATCAATCAAGAAAACTTACTTGATTAACTTGATTCACTAATTTTATGAAAGAAATTATTAAAAAATTACAAGCGCTGAAAGAAAAAATTTCTGCCGTCTGGAGGCTACTTTGACCTTACCGGTCTTAAGCTTGAAATTAAAAAATTAGATAAACAAACAGCGCGCCCTGATTTTTGGCGTGACCAAACTAAAGCCAAGCGAATTTCCCGCCAATTGGAAAATCTTAAAAAAGTAGTTAATGATTGGGAGAGCTTAACTCAAGGGGTCGCTGAAGGTTTGGCATTAGCCAAAGAAGCTGAGCGCCATCAGCAAAAAGATTTGGAAAAAGAATTAAGTCAAGAGTTAACGCGGCTGACCAAAATTTTTGAGAAACTGGAGTTTCTCGTTTTGTTTTCAGAAAAGCACGATAAAAATGACGCCATTATTTCCATTCATGCCGGTACCGGCGGCGTGGAAGCCCAGGATTGGGCCCAGATGCTTTTACGGATGTATTTGCGATATGGCGATAAAAAAAGTTTTAAAACAAAAATTGTTGACCAAACTGTCGGCCAAGAGGCCGGCCTTAAAAGCGTCACCATTGAAGTTTTTGGCGATTATGCTTTTGGCAATTTAAAATCAGAAGCTGGCGTTCATCGGTTGGTTCGGATCTCGCCTTTTGACGCGGAAAAAATGCGTCATACTTCCTTTGCTTTGGTGGAGGTTTTGCCGATTTTAGCCGAAGAAAATGAAGTGGAAATAAAAGAAAATGATTTAAAAATTGAGGTTTTTCGGGCCGGCGGCCATGGCGGCCAGAGCGTTAATACCACTGATTCAGCGGTCAGAATTACCCATCGGCCGACTGGGCTTACGGTTAAATGTCAAAATGAGCGGTCGCAATTGCAAAATAAAAAAACCGCTTTAAAAATTTTACAGGCTAAACTAATGAAATTTAATCAGCAGACCAGAGGTCAGGCATTAGCCGATATTCGCGGTGAGCTTTTGGCCGCGGAATGGGGCAATCAAATTCGTTCTTATGTCTTACAGCCGTATAAATTAGTGAAAGACCACCGCACGGATTTTGAAACCAAAGATCCCCAAGCGGTTTTAGATGGCGAGCTTGACGATTTTATCAAAAGTTATTTAAGATATATTAGTCAGCAAGATAAGCAAGATAAGTTTTCAGCAAGATAAGAAAAGTAGCTTATCTCGCTTATCTTGCTTGCCCGCCGAAGCTTAAGCGGAGGTGGGACTATCTCGCTTAATTTACTTTTATGAGAATTCTTGTGACTGGTGGGGCGGGGTTTATTGGTTCCCACCTCTGTCAATTTTTATTGGAAAAAGGCCACCAAATCATTTGCTTGGATAATTTTTTTACTGGTCAAAAAAGAAATATTGATCAATTATTGACTAATAAAAATTTTGAACTCTTGGAACATGACATCACAAAATCTTTTGACGTGAAAGTTGATCAAATTTATAATTTAGCCTGCCCGGCTTCGCCGGTGTATTACCAAAAAACGCCGATTAAAACTGTTCAGACTAATGTTTTAGGGGCGATTAATTGTTTGGAGCTATCCAAAAAACTTGGCGGCGTTAAAGTTTTGCAGGCTTCAACTTCAGAAGTTTATGGTGATCCGCAAATTCATCCTCAGCCAGAAAATTATAATGGTAATGTTAATCCGACTGGTCCGCGGGCTTGCTATGATGAAGGCAAACGTTGCGCCGAAACTTTATTTTTTGATTATTATCGTGAAGCGAAAATTCCCATTAAGGTCGTGCGGATTTTTAACACTTATGGCCCTAATATGTCATGGGATGACGGCCGGGTGGTTTCCAATTTTATCACTCAAGCCTTAAAAGGGCAGGATATCACAATTTATGGTGAAGGCAATCAGACCCGTTCATTTTGCTATGTCTCGGATATGGTTTTAGGCTTGTATAAAATGATGGCGTCAGACAGCTGGACCGGGCCCGTAAATTTGGGCAATCCCGGCGAATTTACGGTTAAAGAATTATCCGATAAAATTATTAGTAAAACAAAGAGTCAGAGCAAAATTGTTTATCGCCCTTTGCCGGCCGATGATCCCAAGCAACGGCGGCCGGATATTAGCTTGGCTAAACAGAATTTAAATTGGCAGCCGACGATTCCATTAGACGAGGGCTTGGATAAAACCATTGAGTATTTTAAGAAAGTCATTTAATAGCAAGATAAGCAAGATAAGTTTCCAGCAAGATAAGAAAAGTGACTTATCTCGCTTATCTTGCTTGCCCGCCGAAGCTTAAGCGGAGGTGGGCCTATCTCGTTTATTTTGCTTAATTTATTAATTTTATGAAAATTTTAGTCACTGGCGGCGCCGGTTTTATCGGCTCAAACTTGGTTGATGCTTTAATTAACCAAGGTCATCAAGTTAAAGTCTTAGATAATCTCTCCACTGGCAAAAAAGAAAATATTAATTCTAAGGCTGATTTTGTCTTGGTTGATATTACCGATTTAGAGGCAATCAAGCCTCATTTTCAGGGGATTGATTATGTTTTTCATGTCGCCGCTTTGCCGCGCGTTCAACTTTCCATTGAAGACCCGATTAAAACTCATCAAATTAATATTAATGGTACTCTTAATATTTTATTAGCGGCACGTGACGCTAAAGTAAAAAAAGTGATTTATTCGGCGTCTTCCTCGGCTTTAGGCAGTAATAAAAATTTACCAGCGAGGGAAGATTTTTTACCTATTCCGATTAGTCCATATGCTTTACAAAAATATGTTGGTGAACACTATTGTCGGCTTTTTTCCTTATTATATGATCTACCGACAGTGAGTTTGCGCTATTTTAATGTTTATGGCCCAAGAATGGCGTTTTCTGGCGCTTACTTAACAGTCATTGCCGTATTTTTACAGCAGAAAAAAGAAGGCAAAAAATTGACGATTACCGGCGACGGTAGCCAGACCCGTGATTTTACTTTTGTTTCTGACGTGGTGGCCGCTAATATTTTAGCCATGGAAAATGAAAAAATCGGCCATGGTGAAGTTTTTAACATCGGTTGCGGTGACAATCATTCAGTTAATGAAATTGCGAAATTAATGAAAGGTGAAACCGAAAATATTCCTCCAAGAATTGAACCCCATGATGGTTTAGCTGACATTACTAAAGCTAAAGAAATTTTGGGCTGGCAGCCGAAAATCAAAATAGAAGAAGGAATTAAGAGAACAGTAGATTGGTTTAATTTTCTTTTTTAGAGAAGCTAATTTAGAATTTTGAAATTCGTCCGCCAGCTGGCGGATCGAATATTGAATTATTAAATATTGAATCAAAATTAAAAATTCAAAATTAGAATTTTTAAAGCATTATGGCTCAAAAACAAGTTGATAATGAAATAAAAAATAATCTAGCTGTCTTGCAGGAAATAATTGAAACTTTTTCTAATCATTTTGAGCTAAAAGAAATTTTGGATAAGATCGCAAAAATCATCGGCAAAGTGACTGGTGCTGATTCCTGCTTTATTTATTTAATTTCTGGCGACGAGGTAATCTTAAAAGGTTCGCAAAAACCGCATCACTCAAATTTTTCTAAAATTAAAATGAAAGTCGGCGAGGGAATTACTGGTTGGGTGGCAGAAACTAAAAAAACCGTGGCGATTTCTAAGCAGGCTTATGACGATAAACGTTTTAAATTATTCAGCAGTCTGCCAGAAGACAAGTTTGAAGCTTTTTTGTCCGTGCCGATTATTTTCCGCAATCGGGTAATTGGCGTTATCAATGTTCAATATAAAAAATCAAAAAAATTTTCCAAAAAAGAAATAAATTTTTTAGGGACTATTGCCAAACAAATCGGCGGAGTTTTAGAAGTCAGTCAGCTGATTTCGGAAACTGATGCTTTAAAATTGGCTTTGGAAACCCAAAAGTTAATCAATAAAGCGAAAGCCATTTTAATAAAATCGGGCGACTTAACAGAGGACGAGGCGCATAAGCTATTAGTCAAAAAAAGTATGGATAAACGTAAGTCTTTAAAAGAAGTGGCTGAGGCGATTATTTTGGCGAATGAAGTGACCAAATAGTATTTCTTAAATAATTTTTTGGTCATCCCGAACTCGTTTCGGGATCTAAAATCATTAAGATTCTGAAATAAATTCAGAATGACACCTTATTTTATTGAGATATTCACAATATCCACTTGCTTATTTTTATAATCGTGGTATCATGTGGATAGGTACAACGGCGTGCCAAAGTTTCGACAAAGACGTCTACGAATCAATTAGGACGTCTATTTTATTATTTATATTTTATCGTCCTTTATTATGGCTGAGTAAAATATTTAGTGGTTAAAATCCCAAATCCTAATTCCTAAATCCTAAACAAATTAAAATGACCAAAATTCAAATATTAAAAAAAGTTTTGGATTTAAAAATTTGGATTTTGATATTATTTAGGATTTCGAATTTGGTGCTTAGGATTTTTTACTCGGTAATTATATTAACTTTAAAAAGTTCACTAACTTAAAATCAAGGATGATGAATAATATTGAGGGAGTATTATGTCTGAAAAAATATTTGAAATGATTAAAAAAGAGGGGATCAAAATGATTGATTTGCGTTTTGTTGATATTTTTGGCCAATGGCAGCATTTTACTTCGCCAGTCGAACATTTTAAACCGGATGATTTTAAAGAGGGCATTGGTTTTGACGGTTCTTCAATTAAAGGTTTTAAGCCAATTGAAGAAAGCGATTTAATTTTGAGACCTGACGCCCAAGCCACTTTTATTGATCCGTTTTTTGCCGAAAAAACTTTAGTTTTGGTTTGTGATGTTTATGAACCGCAGACTTTAGAGCCGTTTTTGTTTGATCCGCGCTTTATCGCCAAAAAAGCGCAAAAATATTTAGAGTCAACTGGTATTGCCAATAAAATTTATTTAGGGCCAGAAGCCGAGTTTTTTATTTTTGACTCAATTCATTATCACCAAGACGCTTCCCAAAGCTATTATAAAATTGATTCTGAAGAAGCGTTTTGGAACACGGGCGCCGGCGAGCGGAATTTAGGTTATAAAATTCAAGCTAAGCAAGGCTATTTTCCCGTACCGCCCCATGACACGCAACAAGATTTGCGCACAGAAATCACTAAAAATCTGCAAGCTGTTGGCATTGCTGTGGAAAAACATCATCACGAAGTCGCGACTGCTGGCCAAGCCGAAATTGATATTAGGTATGAAGAATTATTAAAACAAGCCGATAATTTAATCAAGTTCAAATATATTGTTAAAGGTACAGCCAAAAAATACGGTAAAGTCGCAACGTTTATGCCAAAGCCAATTTTTGGCGATAATGGTTCGGGCATGCACACTCATGTTTCGCTGTGGCAGGACGATAAGCCTTTATTCGCCGGCGATAAATACAGTGGTTTAAGCGAAATGGCTTTATATTTTATCGGCGGTTTATTAAAACATGCGCCAGCGATTTTAGCTTTTGCCGCGCCAACCACTAATTCTTACAAACGGCTGGTGCCGGGCTACGAAGCACCGGTGAATTTAGTTTATTCCAAGCGCAATCGTTCCGCCGCCATTAGAATTCCAGTTTATTCAGAAGCGCCGCAGAGCAAACGGGTTGAATTCCGACCGCCGGATCCAGCCGCTAATCCGTATTTGGCATTTTCCGCTATGCTTTTAGCCGGGCTGGATGGAATTAAAAATAAAATTGATCCGGGTCAGCCAATGGACACAAACATTTTTGCCCTGCCAAAACTAGAAGCCCAAAAAATTAAATCAGTTCCGGGGTCGCTGGTGGCGTCGCTAAAGGCGTTGTCTGAAGACCATGAATTTTTAATTAAACCCGGCGTGTTTTCGCCAGAGTTTATTAAACAGTGGATTGACCTTAAAATAGAATCAGAAGTTGATTCAGTCCGCCTGCGCCCTACGCCGCATGAATTCCTGTTGTATCATGATTGCTAGTTTAGTAAATTAAGTAAATTCAGTAAATCCAGTTAATTAAGCCAGAATTTATAAAAGCCGAAAGTGTCATCCCGATCCGCCAACTGGCGGGAGAAGGATCTTTTTCGGTTTTTTGTTATTGCTTTTATTGATTTTTAGATTTATAATATAATTTAGAATTTTGAATATTAAAATTTGAATCAAAATTAAAAATTCAAAATTAGAATTTATGAAAGTATTAGTTACCGGCTCACTCGCTTACGACCGGATTATGGATTTTCCAGGTAAGTTTTCTGACCACATTTTGCCGGATAAAATTCATCAGCTTAATCTATCTTTTTTAGTCAAAGACTTAAAAGAAAGTTTTGGCGGCACCGCCGGCAACATTGCTTATAATTTAGCGTTGCTAGGTTTAAAGCCAAGCATTTTAACCAATGTCGGGGCTAAAGATTTTTTGCCTTATCAAAAATGGTTGAAAAAAAATAAAATTGATCTTTCGCAAATAAAAATTTTACCCAATCAACAGACTGCTTCGGCTTATATTATTACTGACCAAGTCGACAACCAAATCGTCGGTTTTTATCCCGGTGCCATGTCACGGCCGTTAAAGGCCGATCTTAAATCTCAAATCTCAAATCTCAAATCCGAGATGGCGATAGTGTCGCCGCAAAATCCAGTCGATATGTTCAAACTGCCGGAGATTTTTCAACGCAAAAAAATTCCCTATATCTTTGACCCTGGTCAGCAAGTCAGTACACTCTCCGGCAATCAGTTAAAGCAGGCAATTTTGGGCAGTGAAGTTTTAATTGGCAATGATTATGAAATTAGTTTGATTAATAAAAAAACCGGTTGGTCTGAAAAAACGATTTTGCAAAAAACCAAATTATTTGTCACCACACTTGGTAAAAATGGTTCGATAATTAAATACCGAGATCCTTTAGCCGCTTTCGGTGGCTTCAGGATGACACGGATTCCCCCGGCTAAACCAAAAAATACTTCAGACCCGACCGGCGCTGGTGATGCTTACCGCGCCGGCTTGATTTATGGTCTATTAAAAAATTGGCCATTGCCAAAAGTCGGCCGCCTCGCTGGTTTAGTCGCAGTTTACACGGTTGAAAAATACGGCACGCAAACGCATCACTTTGATTGGTTAGATTTAAAGAAGAGATATTGGCAAAATTTTAAAGAGAATTTGTAAATATTTGACAAAAATATATATATAGTATAGTGTATTATTCGCTTTTTTTAGCTATAATTTTACTTGCAAAACCTGTAGCCATAGCCAAAAGCCACTAAAAGAATTTTCCTCTTAAGGTAAAAAAAGGGGGGGGGTTTAAGGGAGTTATGAAATTGAGACTAAGAAAAAAGTTTAATATCTTGTCATAACTCTCTCCACCTCTCTCTTACATTCTAATAAGAGGGAGGGCGCACAACATAACGTCAGTAGTTTCTGGCTTGGCTACGACTTCGACGGCGTCGACCCCGTGGCGGTTCCCGCAAGTAACTAGCCCTAAGTCCTTTGGGTTTAAGAACTTGGACCTTTTGGTCCTTTGACTCCTTGTCCGCGCGAAGCGCGGTCGACGCATCAGTGGGATTATCCACCAAGCAGTATCGTGGATAATCCCGTTTTCTTTTCCAAAAATATTCTAAATTTGATATACTGCATAATAAGCATAGGCTAATGCACGGCTGTTTACGGATAGCCGTCGCCGAACTCTCTTTCCACGAAGAAATACAACCAGCTTTACAAACCGTCAAAGTATGACATTTTTAAATCCCACCAAGTATGATATTTCTATTTCCCGTTGACACCCAATTTTGGCGGGTTGATACAACTTAGAATATGCTATTGTAAAATATTCTCGCAAAAGGTG
>MHII01000032.1 GCA_001817425.1 Candidatus Buchananbacteria bacterium RIFCSPHIGHO2_02_FULL_39_17
TATGACATATATGGGAAAGATTCAATTTACTAATAATTATCAGTATATCATTTCCATTGAGAATTTATTTGACGCCTGGAAGGAATTTTTAAAAGGCAAACGTAGGCGTAAAGACGTTCAAGAGTTTGAGCTGAATTTAATGGGGAATATACTAATGCTTCATCGCAATTTGGCAAATAAAACCTATCAGCATTCGCCATATCACGCGTTCAATATTTCTGACCCTAAGCTGAGAAGTATCCATAAGGTCAGCGTTCGTGACAGATTGTTACGCCATGCCATTTATCGGATTCTGTATCCTTTTTTTGATAAAACATTTATCGCCGATTCGTTTTCCTGCCGACTCAACAAGGGCGTCCATAAGGCCATTAACCGGTTACAAACCTTTGCTTACAAGTCCTCACACAATCACACCAGAACGGTGTGGCTGCTTAAATGCGACATCAAAAAGTTTTTTGCTTCTGTTGACCAAGTGACATTACTTCGCATTGTTAGCCGTTATATCCCAGATAAAAATATTTGCTGGCTTATCGCACAAATAGTTTTCAGTTTTCATTCTACCCAAAAAGGCAAAGGTTTACCACTAGGCAACCTTACATCTCAACTATTGGTTAATATTTATATGAATGAATTTGACCAGTTTGTAAAACATAAGATTAAAGCCAAGTATTATATTCGGTATGCTGATGATTTTGTTTTTCTTTCTCATATTAAGGATTGGCTTATTAAGGATTGGCTTAAAATTATTTTGCCAAAAGTAAGCCGTTTCTTAGACAATGAACTTAAACTTCAATTACACGCCGACAAGATATTTATTAGAACCGTTTCTTCCGGCGTGGACTTTTTGGGCTGGGTGCATTTTCCCGATCATCGAGTGATAAGAACTATTACCAAAAGACGAATGTTTCGCACCATTAAAGTTGAAGAAGGAAATAGCAATACGGTTCAATCATATCTTGGATTATTGAGTCATGGTAACACTAAAAAATTAAAAGATGAATTACTAAATTTGCTTGAATAAATAGTTTTTTTGTGCTAATTTATAATCATTCTATTCTATCTATTCTATGCCAAAATACAATCATAAAGCAATTGAACGCAAGTGGCAGAAATTTTGGGAAAAAGAAAATTTGTTTACCGCTGCTAACCAATCCGAAAAACCAAAATATTATTGCCTAATTGAATTTCCTTATCCGTCTGGCGAAGGTTTGCATGTCGGTCACCCCAGGAGTTACGTGGCGTTAGACATTTTAGCGCGTAAAAGAAAACTGGAAGGCTATAACGTTTTATATCCGATTGGCTTTGACGCTTTTGGCTTGCCCTCGGAAAATTATGCCATTAAAACTGGCATTCATCCCGCGATTACGACCAAAAAAAATATTGCCAAATTCACCAAACAATTAAAATCACTTGGTTTAGCTTTTGATTGGGATCGGGCGGTGGTCACGACTAATCCTAATTATTATAGATGGACGCAATGGATTTTTTTGAAAATGTTTGAAGCGGGTTTAGCCTATAAAACAAAAATGGCGATTAATTGGTGTCCAAGCTGTAAAATTGGTTTAGCTAATGAGGAAGTAGTTAACGGCAGATGCGAACGTTGCGGCACGGAAGTGAAAAAAAAAGAAAAAGAGCAATGGATGTTAAAAATTACCAAATATGCCGATCGGCTCCTAAACGATTTAGAAACGGTTGATTATTTAGAGAGAATAAAATTACAGCAGAAAAATTGGATCGGCCGGAGTGAAGGCACCATAATAAAATTTCAAATCACAAATGCTAAATTTCAAAAAAATTTCAAATCACAAATGCCAAATTTCAAACTTTGGTTGGAAGTATTTACCACTCGTCCGGATACTTTATTTGGCGCCACGTTTATGGTCATCGCGCCGGAACATAAAATAATCTCAAATCTCAAATCTCAAATCTCAAATCTTTCGGAAGTAGAAAACTATCTTAAACAAGCAAGAAAGAAATCGGATTTGGAAAGGACTGATTTAACTAAAGAAAAAACTGGCGTGGAAATTAAAGGAATTAAAGCCATTAATCCGGTTAATAATAAAGAAATTCCGATTTTTGTCGCTGATTATATTTTAGCGACTTACGGCACGGGCGCGATTATGGCGGTTCCGGCGCATGATCAGCGCGATTGGGACTTCGCTAAAAAATATAATTTGCCGATTATTGAAGTTATTAGCGGCGGTGATATTTCAACTAAAGCTTTTACTGAAATTGAAAATGGTAAATTAATTAATTCCGGACAATTCAATAATTTATCGGCTAAAGAAGCAATCAATAAAATTACCGCTTGGCTGGAAAAAAAAGATTTAGGTAAAAAGACGGTTAATTACAAACTTCGGGATTGGGTTTTTTCCCGGCAAAGATATTGGGGAGAACCGATTCCCTTAATTTTTTGTGAGAGTTGCAAAAAATTAAGGGAAAAATCAAATCTCAAATCTCAAATCTCAAATCTGAACCAAGGAGAGATTCTTAATCCTGGCTGGACGGCAATAGCCGAGAAAGATTTGCCGGTTAAACTTCCGCGAGTGAAAAAATACGAGCCGACGGATACGGGCGAGTCGCCATTGGCGACCATGACTAATTGGGTCAAAACCAAATGTCCTAAGTGTGGCGGCAAGGCACTGCGGGAAACCGACACGATGCCAAATTGGGCGGGTTCTAATTGGTATTTTTTGCGCTACATTGATCCGAAAAATAATGACTCGCTGGCAGACAAAAATAAACTTGAATATTGGGCGCCGGTTGATTGGTATAACGGCGGCATGGAACATACAACCTTACACTTGCTTTATTCCCGCTTTGTTTATAAATTTTTATATGACATTGGCGTTGTGCCCAAAAAATGCGGCCCTGAACCTTATCAGAAAAGAACTTCACATGGTTTAATTTTAGGCCAAGGTGGCGAAAAAATGTCAAAATCAAAGGGCAATGTCGTTACTCCAGACGAAATCGTTAGAGATTACGGAGCTGATTCTTTTCGGGTCTATGAAATGTTTATGGGACCCTTTGATCAAGCGATTCCTTGGGATACTCAAGGACTGATTGGCGGGCGTCGGTTTTTAGAACGAGTTTATACCGTTGTCAGTAAGATTGCTCAGGACTTAAAAGAATTAAGAATTAAGAATCAAGAATCAAGGTTAATTCATAAAACCATAAAAAAAGTTTCAGAGGATATTGAAACTCAAGATTATAATACGGCGGTTTCCGCTTTAATGATTCAATTTAATGGCATTGATAATCAACCCGATTGGCGGCCAAAAATTGAGGCGATGAAAGGTCAATATGT
This sequence comes from Candidatus Buchananbacteria bacterium RIFCSPHIGHO2_02_FULL_39_17, assembly GCA_001817425.1. Taxonomy (GTDB): domain Bacteria; phylum Patescibacteriota; class Patescibacteriia; order Buchananbacterales; family UBA6539; genus HO2-39-17. The sequence goes on from MHII01000032.1 coordinate 3,308, forward strand.
TTGCGACACTTCGGCTTTAGAGAGTTTTTTAATTTTACTTTCACCTTTTGCTCCCCATTTGGCGGAGGAATTGTGGCAAAAATTAGGCCACCCGGATTCTATCTTTAATCAAAAGTGGCCGACTTATGATGAAAAATTAATTGCCGCTGATGAAGTTGAGCTGGTGATTCAAATTAATGGTAAGGTGCGGGACAAAATAATGGTGGCGCTAACCATCAGTCAACCAGCGGCCGAAGATCTGGCTACTAAGTCAGAAAAAATAAAAAATTATTTAGCCGGAAAAGAAATCAAAAAAATAATTTTTGTTCCCGGTCGCTTAATTAATTTTGTCATTTGAACGATGAATTAAGAATTGAGAATTAAGAATTAAGGTTACCCGCCCCCTTTATATTTCCTCCTCCCTGAAAGGGAGGGGGAAAAGAGGGGGAGGGTGATTCCTAATTTCTAATTCTTAATTCCTAATTCTCTAATGAAATGAGCATTGTCATTATTGACGATGAACTGCGCTCCCATTGGGAAAGTTTTATCAAAACTAATGCCGTTGACGGCGGGTTGCTCCAGAGTTGGGACTGGGGTGAATTTCAACGAACTTTAGACAATAAAATTTTTCGCTTGGGCGTGATTGACGAAGCTGGTCAGCTGCAAGCGGCGGCGTCTTTAATTAAGTATGAATTGCCTTTTGAATATAACTATCTTTATTCTCCGCGCGGACCGGTCATCAATGTTTTAAAAATTGACGATTTGGATTCTTTATTTAACGAAATGAAAAAGATCGCGCGGGAAGAAAAAAGTTTTATGCTTCGGGTTGATCCCGCCTGGACGATTGGCAATGAAAAACGTTTGTTTGATTGCGGTTTTCGCAAAGCCCAGTATGAAATTCAGCCAAAATGCAGTTTAGTCATCGATATTACAAAAACGCCCCAAGATTTGCAGGCGGGCTTAAAGTCGAAAACCAGATATAATATCGGTTTAGCCAAGCGGGCGGGGGTGAAAGTGAAAATCAGCCAAGAAGTTTCGGATATTGAATCTTTCTGGCAGTTGACCAAAGAAACGGCGAAGCGCGACGGTTTTTCACCCCATCCTAAAGAGCACTATAAAAAAATGTTTGAGCTTTTTTCTCCGGACGGCACGCTTTGTCTTTTTTTGGCGGAATATGACAACAAGATCATTGCCGCGAATTTAGTCTCTTTTTATGGTAACACTTGCACTTATTTGCATGGCGCTTCCTCGCATCTTTACCGACAAGTAATGGCGCCATATCTTTTGCAATGGCAGGCGATACTGGAATCTAAGCGCTTGGGCTATATCTGGTATGATTTTGGCGGCGTGAATGGCCCGAGTTTTTTTAATAAAAAGTGGCTTGGCATCTCTCGTTTTAAAAGTGGTTTTTCGCCGCAGACCGTGGCGCGGGAATATGTCGGCGGTTTTGAAATTGTTTTAAACCCGATTGTTTATTCTATGTATAAATTTGCCAAGCAAATCAGAGGATAAATTGTTAAGTCAAAAATCAAAAGTCAAAATTACAATGCAAAATTCAAAAGTAATTAAATTAAAAACTTTTAACTTTTGAATTTCATGATTGTTGTTAAGCCCAATAAAATTGGAATAAAAAAGGCTATCGCTATTCTCAAGAACGGCGGCGTCGTTGTCTACCCCACTGATACCGCTTATGCCTTGGGTGGTATTTTTGATTGGCCGGCGGTGACGCAAAAAATTTTAAAAATTAAAAAAAGAAAAGATAAAAAATTTACTTTGGTGGCGGCTAGCTTAGTCCAAGTGGAAAAATTTTTTAAATTTAATAATTTAGAAAAAAAATTAGCAGAAAAATATTGGCCCGGGCCATTGTCAATTGCCGTGTTGCCGCGTTTTGCCGTGCGGGTGCCAAAAAATCAGATTACCCGCTTTTTGGCGCAAAAAGTCGGTGGGCCACTAATTGCCACTTCGGCTAATATTTCAGGCCAACCGGCGCTTTATGACAGTGGAAGAATAATTAAGCAATTTTTAAAGGAAAAAAACCCCCGCCTTCGCCAACCTGCGCTTCGCCGTCGGCTTCGACAAGGCGAGGGCTTCGGCGGACAAGAGCCGGATTTGATTTTAGACTGCGGTCGATTGCCGAGAAAACCGGTTTCCACAATTGTTAAGATTAAAAATGGTAAAAAAATAGAGGTAATTCGGCAAGGGGCAGTTAAAATTAAATTCGAATTTTGAATTTTTAATTTTGAATCAATTTTTCCGTCCAAGGCGGATCCGCCTCCGGCGGGGAATATTCAAATATTTTAATATTGAATCGAAATTCGAATTTCAAAATTCAAAATTTGATAAAAATGTCCGATATTATTTTAAAACAAGTCAAAGATATTTGCCGTGCCTATAATCTTTTACTTTCTCGCCAGAAGGGCCAGAATTTTTTGATTAATCAAAAAATCATTGAAAAAATTATTGCCGTGGCTGATTTGAAACCAGACGATACGGTTTTGGAAGTTGGTCCGGGTTTAGGGATTTTGACCGAGGGATTGATAAAAAAAGCGAAAAAAGTTATTAGCGTTGAATTGGATGCCAAACTCTATAATTTTTTAAAAGCCAAATTCGCCGGCGCTAAAAATTTAGAATTAATCAATCAAGACATTTTAAAATCTCAAATCCTCTCCGCCAGAGGCGGATCCGCCTTGGGCGGAAAATCTCAAAATTATAAGATCGTGGCTAATCTTCCCTACAACATTACCTCCAATTTTTTGAAAAAATTTTTAACCAGCGAGGCTCGGCCAGAGGCCATGACGCTTTTAGTCCAAAAAGAAGTGGCGCAAAGAATCTGCGCCCGGCCTAAAAAAATGAGCTTATTGGCGGTTTCAATTCAGCTTTATGGCGAGCCGATGATCATTGAATATGTGGATAAAAATAATTTTTGGCCAAAGCCAGAAGTTGATTCAGCCATTTTAAAGATATCAGACATCAGGGACCAGAAATCAGTGGATAAATTTTTTGGCAAAGAGGTGATTGAGAAAAATTTTTGGCAACTTTTGCATATTGGCTTTTCTGCTAAAAGAAAACAGCTCCAAAATAACCTAGCCAATGGTCTGAAAATTGACCATCAAGCGGCCAAAAGATTTCTTCAAATGTCTAATTTAAGCCCTTTAATTCGCCCCCAAGATCTATCTTTGGCTAATTGGCTTACCCTTGCCAAAAAACTGAATTTTTATCTTAATTAAGGCATTCTTTTTCCCTTGCGGTTAGGTATAATTTTTTGCTATAATTAAGTTAATTAAGTTGGTAAGTTGACTAAGTTGCCTAAAGTTTTCGATTTGGGGTGATTTTAACTTAATTTACTTGATTAGCTTGATTCACTTAATTTACAAAAAATGGCTTTATCAGGCAAAAAAACTGACAATTTTAAAATTTTAGAGGAAATTTACCAAAATGATTCGCCCCTTAAGCCAAAAAAAACTTTTAAACAAAAGTTTCGCGATTTTTTCGGGGACGCAAAGAGAGTTCAAGTTTTATTGTCGGTGGCAATTTTAGTTTTAGGCCTAGCCGGTTTAGGGCTGGGTTTTTTTCAATTCAAATACAACCTTAAAAAAAATTTTTTGCCCAAGAAAAGTAATTTTGGCAATTTAACAGCTGAGGATTTGAAAGGTTTGGGGCCTCAGGATTTGTTGGGGTTAGGCCAAAAAGACACGGATACTGATGGCCTTTCTGATTATGACGAACTTTATTTATATAATACCAGCCCCTATTTAAAAGATTCTGATTCTGACGGCGTGGACGATAAGGCCGAAGTTTCCCGGCAGAGTGATCCTAATTGCCCGACGGGCAAAGAATGTTTTACGGATATTTTTTCCGCCAGCTCGGGCCAAGGCGCTAACTTACAATATGATCTGGGCACGCAAGCGGCGCGGTTGCGGGCCTTGCTGGCGCAAGCCGGATTATCACCAGAACAGTTAAGTCAATACAGCGACGCTGAATTAATCGCTGCTTATCAAGAAGTAGTTGACCAAAATCGGATGGCGAGCGAGCCCGCTGGAGGGCCAGTTATTTCTTCGGCGAGTGATTTAAGCAAATTAACGCCAGCCGAGTTACGCCAACTTTTACGTAATTCGGGCGTGGCCCAAGATATTTTAGACAGCATTAGTGACGCTGAATTATTAGAGCTGACAAACCAAACCGCCACAACCACGGGAGAATAGCCAATCGCGAATAGAAAATTAAAATCAACCTAGCGCCCTAATTATTAATTAGTAAAAGTTTTATGGCGCTAGATCAATTAATAAATCAACCAGCGCAATCAGCCGAGCTAAGTCAAAATTCAAAAGGCAAAAGTCAAAATTACAATTCAAAATTCAAAAGTGATTTAAGACAAAGATGTTATCAGTTAAGCCTGCAAGTAATTAACCTTACTAATTATTTACCGAACAAAAGGAGCACTTGGGTTATTAGTGATCAATTAATCAGAAGTGCGACTTCCATTGGCGCTAACCTGATTGAAGCCAGGGCTTCCAATTCTCGTCTAGAATTTAAGAAATTTTACGAAATATCTTTGAAAAGCGCTAACGAAACAAAATATTGGTTAAGTTTATTAAAAGATACCTAATTGGCTGAAGCAAAATTAATCAATCAAATGCTTGAAGAAGTAACGGAAATCGCCAATATGCTCACAAGCGGCGTTATGAAATTAAAAAATAAAAACTTTTAACTTTTAACTTGGACTTTTGACTTTTAATTTTTGACTTTTGAATTAATACTTGGAGCTTGGTGCTTGAAATTTGGTGCTTAAAAAATTATAAAAGATGATTTCACCAAAACACAATTCAGTTTTTAAAAAAATAACGAAAAAAGCCGTTTATTTTTTAGTGCTTTTTAATTTGCTTTTCAGTTTGGTCTCGCCGGCTTTGGTCGTGCCGATTCCAGTGGTTTTGTCGGATTTTAAAATTTCGCGGGCGCAGATTAAGGAATTAGTTTTTAAATTGTTGCTGGCGGATGAGGCCAAGGCGCAGGAAGTAGGTGCGCCCGGTGATATCGGTTTGGCGCCAGGAGCGCCTGGTGCGGCAGAAGTCACAGCTGCCGGTGGTGGTCTACCTGTTATTGATACCTCGGGCAATATTTTAAAAGGTATAGGTAATGCTTTGCAAAAATCTTTGCATGGTCTTAAAATTGCGTTTGACAAAGCCCAGCAAGGATTAAAAGACGCCTTTTTTACCGCGGCCAATGAATCATTAAGAAATTTCTTAAACACCATTGCCTATGACACGGCGACCTGGCTCGCGTCCGGGGGCAAGGGGCAGCAGCCGTTATTTTATACCCAAGGCTGGGGCGAATACTTAAAAGATTTGGCGGACAGCGCCGCGGGTAACTTCATTGAGCGTTTAGGCGGCGATTGGCTGGACTTTAATGTTTGTAATCCTTCATTGCCGAGTTTGAAGCGAAAGATCGGTTTGGGCCTAGCTCAAATTAAGCGGCCGCGCCGGCCGGACTGTAGTGTGACGGAAATGGTCAAAAATTGGGATCAAGCCATTCAAGATCCGGACTTTTTGCCGAAGTTCAGCGAGATTTTTGATCCTTACCGAAATGACATTGGCATTTCGTTTTCCATTTTTGAGCAATATAATGCCGAAAAACAGGCGGCAATCACCGAGGGTACTAAGGACCGGGAAGAAGGCGGCGGGTTCAAGGGAATCGTGGATGCGATTTCCGGTATTATTAAAACCCCGGCTAATTTAGTCAAGGAATGGGCTACTGAAGCATTAGTTAAGAAATCTTATGAACCGAGCTTGCACCAAATCCAATATGGCCCGATTTTAGCCGAAGCGATTGGCGTTTTTGTTGATACTTTAACGGGCAAGCTTTTTGAAAAAATTTTTAAACAAGGATTAGTCTCGGCCAAAGACGATAATTTTGACACTTCATCGCTTGGCAGTTTTGGCTTAGGTTTTTTGCGCGACTTTTTATCGGCCCGGCGGCCGGGTCAAAATGATTTATATTCCGAAAGCGCGATTGCCGGCATCGCGGCGAGAAACGCGGCGCAAGTGAGATTTTTAGATTTTTTGCAATCAGGCAAAAAACAAAATGAACCTTATGACATTTTGTCCAAATTAGCTTTTTGTCCGGATCCGCAAAATCCCGGACCAGAAGAATGCGTTATTACCCCTTCATTTCGCACGGCCATTGAGCGCGGCTTAACTTTGAAACAGGCAATCGCTCAAGGCTTTATTAATGGCGATGCTCCCTTTGGCCAACTAACCTATAATGCGGCAGCGATTTATCAGGGCATTCCTTACCGCAGCATTGTCATTTTACGGACGCACCGGATCGTGCCCGCCACTTGGGAAATCGCCGCGCGCGCGGTTCAGCTATATGACAATAATAAAATTTTGAGTTTAAATGATTTAATCGCTGAATATGATCAGGCGGATAGTAAATACCAAGGGTTAATTGATCAAAATTGGGTTTTGGTCGTGCCCGAACATTTATGCAAAGCTGAAGGTTTTGGCGAAAAGATTTTATATGAAGAAGCGGTGGCCGGCAATGACGCTAATTTAGACGGCGATTATAATGACCCTGACGATGTCCAGCCGCGGCGTTTAATCGGCCGGGCGGAATATTGCGCGGATTTTCAAACTTGTCTGGAAAAAAATCCAGACGGCACTTGCCGTTATTACGGCTATTGCAATGAAGAAAAAAGAATTTGGGATTTGGCCGGCCAATCCTGCCCGACGCAATTTAACACTTGTACGACTTTTCAGTCGGGGCGCGGCGAAATTGCCAGCTTTTTGAAAAATACTTTGGATTACAACAATTGCAACGCGGACAATGCCGGCTGCCAGTGGTATTGCCAAGCCTTTAACCCGATTAACGATATTTGGACCTGCACTAATCAAGACGAGCGGGTTTTAAAGCCTTGTTTGCAAGCTAACGGCTGTGATTTAAGCGCGAGCTGTGAAATCGCGGCTGGCGGCAGTGCTTGCAGTGATCCGGTGGCGGTGGTGAATTTGGCGATTAATCAGCCCTGCGGCGAAGGTTCAAAATGGTGGGTGGGCGATAAATGCGTCGTTAATGCCGCTTGTGAAATTCCCCAAAATGGCGTTTCCTGCACGACTAACAGTTGTAGCGCCTTGCCTAATCTTTTAACTAATAATGGTTTTGAAGCCGGCAATGGCATCAATGCGACTGGCTGGATAGGCGATAATTCTTTTTTTAAACGGGTTAGCCGGAATTTAAACGATAAGGTCCAAAGCGGCAATTTTAGTTTACGTTTTTATAACGCCGGCGCGGTGATTAGCCCTCAAACCATTATTTCTAATGCTATTACTTTAACGGCGGGTAAAACTTACACTTTTACCGGTTTTGTTTTTAATAAATTAAATTCCGGGACAATTAAGATTAGCATTGGCGATGGTTCAAAAATCGTTTCTGACCAGGTTAAAAATGATTGGCAGGAAGTCAGTTTTGATTTTGAAGTTTCTGGTAATCAACCAGTCGCCATTGCCGTCAGCGGTAATGTGGTTAGCGGCTCAGCTTGGTTTGACGATTTCCGCGTTTCAGAAAACTGCGTGACCAATGCCGTCACCCTGACTTTAATTGGCACGATTGACCAAGACCAAAGCAAACTCCATTTTGACCGTGATGTCGTTGAGTGCGATCAGTCCGCGGCCGGTTGTTCGCAATTTATCCGGACCAGGCCGAATTTAGGGATAAATTTAATCCCGAACGGCGGTTTTGAAATTCTTGATGAATCAGTTTTCGATCAGGCTAAAGCCTGGCAGTTAAGTATCAATCAAGCCAGCGCGACCAGCACGGCTGATCAAATTCACGGCGGCGCCAAAGCCGTTGGCATTGAAATCATTAACCATGGCTCTGATTATACTTATAGTTTTAATCGTGAGAATTTCCTGACTTTAAAAGCCGGCAAAAAGTATATTTTATCGGCCTATGTTTATGCGACTTATCCGATTCCGGCTTATGTTAATAATTTTTATGAAACTGGCGGCGGTGAATCAAGGGATGACTATGATGGTACGGAATTAAATTTAAATCAACGGACAAATCAATGGATTAGGCTGCAAAAAATCTTTACCCCGACTGAAGACCGTTACAATGTTTCGCCGCAATTGGTCATTGGCGGTAACGTGATTAGTGATGGCAATCAGGGCGTAATTTATGTTGATGATTTTCAGCTGGAAGAAGTGATGCCTGATGTTTTTTTCCCGACGAATTATAAAGAATACGGTTCAGTTAATTTGACTTATCTCAAAAAACCGCCGGCTTATTTGAATTGTGAACCGCAAGACACTAATCAAAGCGGTGTCATCGGCGACTGCATTGGTCAGGCGCCAAACGAGATTTGTGATTTACCCGTTCCCTCAGAGTGCGGCAACTACGTTGGAATCTGTCAGCCCGAAGAAGTTGGTTGCGAAGCTTACCGGCCGGTGCGGGGCGGCGAGACCATCCCCGGGGTAGTGGCTTTTGATGATTACTGCCCAGCCGAGTGTATTGGCTACGAGGCTTTTAAACAATCTAGTACGGCTTTTGAAACCCAAGAGCCGTTAGCTTATTTCATTCCCCAAACCGCGCGGCAGTGCCAGGCCGCGGCCGTCGGCTGTGATGAATTCACTAATTTGGATGAAGTGGCCGCCGGCGGGGAAGGCAAAGCCTATTATCAATTATTGCGGCTTTGCAAAAAGCCGGATGACGTTAATGCCAATTGTCAGAATTTCTATAATTGGCAGGGCTCTGACGACACGGGCTATCAGTTGCGGGTCTATAGCCTTTCTGCTGACACCTTTGGCCAGCCTAATCAAGCCATCGCTGATTCTGCCCGCTGGCCATCAGTCTGGGGCACGCCTGAGGACTGCAACAGCGCTGATGATTTAGCGACCAATCCTTTTTGTAAAGAATTTTACGGCTTAGATGGTAGCATCAGTTATCAAATTTTGGAAAACACGATTTCTTGTTCTGCTGATTGCCATCCTTACCGCAAAACCCGTTTAGGCGAAACTGATGATGAAGCCCGGAATAATTGTAAAAATACCAATCCGGATTGGCCGACCGACATTAATGGGGTGCTGATTGATAATCCACCCACGAACCCGGTTTGGCAGGGCGGAGCTTGTATTTATCAAGCCGTGCCTCAAGAAGGCTTGGCTTGCGCGCCCGCAGCCGCGGGTTGCCGCGAGTACCGCGGGAATGCCAGCGGCAATATCTTTACCGCTTTTGCCGATAATTTTGAAGACGGCGAAATTAGCGGTTGGCGGCATGGTTATATCAGTAATGAAGCTTTGAGTGTGGCTGGTCATTCAATTAAAAGTCAAGACGTTTCAGGCGGTCGGCGCATTGCTTCAACTTGGGCGGACCTAGGATCTGTTTGCCGTGAAAATTCAGCCTCTTATGATCCAGCGCTTTTTAAGTGTGCGGCCACTGATCTCGCGGCTACTACTTTGCAGACCTGTTTAGTCAATTTGGGCGAGCAGTATTGCGGTTTGATTAATAATGTTTTACAGTCCCAAAAAACTTATCTGATGTCTTTTTGGGCAAAAAGTAATTCCGCCAATATTATTGAAGATGTGACGATTGAAATTGCCGAAGACACGCCGTCTCATAGCATTAATATTGGCACGACCGATTTAACCAGCGAGTGGCGTTATTATTTATTTGGTCCTTTTGTTTATGATTATAACGATGGCACTCAAGCGCCCTGGACTTCCTCGCGTTTAAGGATCATCGCGCCCGCTGAGGCAACCGCTGATTTTTATGTTGATAATATTAAAATTCAAGAAATCACTAATTATAATTATGTCATTAAAAATTCCTGGACCACGCCGGTGAGCTGCGACACTAATCCATTTGTCACACCCGCCATTAGCGCGCCGCAGTTTATGCTCGGCTGCAAGCAATACCGCGATTCCACCAATCGGGTCCATAATCTAAAATCGTTTAACCATTTGTGCCGTTTGGAAGCGGTTGGTTGTGAAGCCTTAATTGACACCTTTAATTCAGCCTCGCCGTTTAGCCAGACTTTTAATGATGGTGACACCACGGGCAACATTAGTCTGCCTGACGATAAATTAGTTTATCTGACTAATCGGTTGGAATTTTCCTGCCAGTCAAGCGAGAAAGGTTGCCAAGCCCTGGGCTTGCCGGCCATTGATGTGGATGACAATGTCGCGGCCTATCAAACAACTTATTTAGTCAATAATCCCGATAACTACAGCCAAATTTTGTGCGCCAGTCCGGAAGTCGGCTGTCAGGAATGGCAAACGCAAACGGGTTTTATTTACTTTAAAGATCCCGGTCCTAAGACTTGTGAATATAAAAGCGGCCAAAATATCGTCACGGGTTGGTATAAAACTGGTTCAACTTCTGGCCAGCCGGATTGTCCGGTCTTGCAGCCGCCTTTGGGCGAAATTCATCCAAACTCTGGCTTTGCCGGTTTGTGCCCTGAGGAATTTAACAGCTGCACCCAGTTTGTTGATCCAATTAGCGAGCAAGCGAAAAACTTAATCTTTAATTTTGATTTTTCCTTGGATGTTGATGAAAATCAAAAGCCGGATGGCTGGGATATCACAGAAGACCTAGCCAATAATATTACAATTTGGTCGCAGCCGCTTGAAAAACTTAAGCGCAATACTTTATACACTTTAAGCTTTGTCAGTCAAGATAAGCCGACAACCGGTTTGGCTGTCAGTTTAATCGGTTGTTCCATTACTTCTTTTGATAATTCTTATCCTTTGCAAGGTTATGGCACGGATCAGCGGGAAATTCCTAATCTAACTGACGAGCGGCAATATTCCGGTCGGTTTTTAGTCGGCGATAATGCCGCCTGCACCTTGCAATTAAGTGCCAGCCAAAATATCCCAAACTTGATTAAAGAAATTGCCATTAAGGAAACCGGGCTTTATTATGATTTGGAAAACACGGTTGACCAGACGAGCTGTAATGGCTTAGTCAATCCGGAAATCGGTTGTGTTTTGTTTAATGACCGCAGTGCCGTTAATTATAAACTCGGTGAAGATGATATTTCGTATTTGACTTTTGACGCGGATGTCAGCGGTTCAACGGTCAATAGCGGTTTAGCGGTGACGTCTTGCGCTGGCAACTGCGACAGCAATACCATTCTTAAAGTCATGCCAGATCGGACTTGTGAATCATTTTTGTACTGCAATACCATGGCGACCATTAAAAAAGATGACGGCACGGAGACTAATTATTGCGCCAGTATTGGCGAGTGTAATAATTTAGCCGCTGACGGTTCCTGTGCTAATCCGATTGTGGTCAAAACCAGCGACGCGCCAAAAGATTATTATGATTCCGTGGAAGAAGTCAAAAATTTAAGCGGCTATAGTAACGCCGGCGTGCGCTTAAAAACCGGCGACATTATTCCCAGTTTATTTCCTTATGCCCAAATGACCGAAGAGGGTGGGGCGACCCGAATCGCCAACGGCAGTTTTGAATTTAATTTTGGCGGCACGAGCGAACCAGTTGGCTGGCAGTCAATTATTATTGGTTATTGCACCAATAATTTAAGCGGCGATTATAACCCGCCAACCACCGGCCTAAGAACCTGCACTTTAGATAGAAATTGTTCAAGTGGAGAAACCTGCCGTCTGCCGGATAGTCCGAGCGAATGGTTTAATTATAAATTTAAAATTGAAAAAGATATCCGTAATTTAATTGAAGGCACAGGTTATCTGCGGCTAAATTCTTTTTATCAGGCGCAGTCCGAAGAAATTGATGTTGAAAGTGGCGCCACTTATGTTTTATCCGGCTTAATTAATACTTTATATTTAGAGCATCCCATCCAGACCCCAGAAGCCAGAATTCTTTTCCTTTTTTTGGATGCCAGCAATAATGTCATCCCTACCATTACCTGTCCAATCGTGGATGACGGTTGGTTACAGTGCGCTGAATTAAGCAAGATTAGAGGGTTGGGCTGGCAACGAATCACTAAGGAATTCCAAGCGCCGACCGGAGCCAAAAAAATGGTGGTGCGGTTAAGTAATTTTGTTAATGATCCGGTTTGTATTGGCGCCAAGCGCTATGACAAAAATTCCGGCTGTGAACTTGGCGGCTATTCGCTTTTTGATGATATTTCTTTAAAGCCGGTTTTAAGGGCGAAAACACCTCGCTTGAACCAAACGGATTTCATCAGCCGCAGTTGCCGTTTGTATCCGACCATTGACGCTTTAGCCTGTAATTTTGTCCGCGACGGCAGCATTTATTTTGGCCAGCACGGCTATTGCGTGACTCCTGATCCAGCTAATCCCGGGCAGTGCTTGCAGTGGTGGCCGGTGGATCAGGTTTCCGGGGAAACTTTGGATGACATTGTGGCCGGCTACAACGACCGCGTGCCGCTGGATTATTGCACGGAAAAAGACCGGCAAAATATCCGGGTCAGCGAAGGCGGAGTTTTGGCGACATTTGGTGGCAGTTCAAAAGGCGACTTTCAGATCATTGATGATTTAGGCCGTTCCCATGAATTTACTAAGTTTACTATCAATAATGATTATCGAGCCTTATTCCGTTATCCGTATGTTGAGAAGTTTAAGTTCCGAGGCGCGGGCATCGGCGTCGCGAATTTTACCGGCACGCCTTTTGTCCTTTTGCCATTTTCCTTTACCATGTATAAAGACCATGTTTGCTTCAATATTTTTGATTTTAATGGCGGGCCGCTTGAATTCTTGCTTGGCGGGGGCAGTCGCCTTTCGACAAAATCTATATCCTCAAGCAGTGATTCGGTTGATTCAACGTTTGGCACATTATCTGATTTTGTCTCAGGCTTTTTAGGTAATAATCAAGTTGGCTGCGCTCAAAATGAAGGTATTCGTTTACCCAAAGACACTTTCTTAATTACTGATTGGGGTGAAGACAAAGATGGCGATGGCGTTTTTGAGTTAATTGATAAAGAACAATGGGGCGGCTGGGCGGCGATACCAATGGGCATTTCTTTGGGTGATTTTGGCATTGCGGTGGCTTTGCCGATTCCTTACAGTTTAGCTAATTCGCCGGCCGCCAGCATTATTAATAGTGTTTTGGATCAGCTCGGTGCTCCTAATGATTTTGGTTTTGGTCCGCCGCTTTCGGCTAAAATTGTGACTGATCAAGAAATCAACTTGACCGAAGCCAGCACTGATCCGATTCCGGATATGGGCGGGGATATTTTAGGAATTTCTTGGAATATTGGTCAGGCCGACCAATATGTGATGGGCGCTTTATTGACCGGTTCTATTGTTTCCGAAGTTGGCATTCAATACTGCACCGAATTAGTCCGAACCGTAACTTCTTCAGGCACTAATAAAGGCTATGCCAATCGGCTGTCGCAAGGTTCCGGTTATATTTTAGAAGACGTCGTTAATAAAGATTTTAAAGAAAATACCACCGGCGATTTCACTACCAATAAAGACGATTTTGTTAAATATCGTTATTATGAGCCATTTAATTTTCTTGATTTATTAGCTGATCCGATGAATTATCAGCCGTCTGATTACCAGCCGTTTGGTTCTTTAGTCTCACCGCAAAACGCCCAATATCCGACCGCTTGGGACGCTAAAGCCAGTCAATACAATCAGCCGCTGTTATATGAGCCGCCGCGCTCGGTTTTCCCGGCGCCGCATCAGGCGAGAATGGGTGAAATTCATACCACTGAAGGTTTGAAAAATCTTTTTGCCAGAAGTTACGGCATTTGGCATTGGGAATCAAGAAATCCAGATAAATTAACTGACGGCGGACAGTATAAAATTGGGCCTTTGGAAGATGGGGCGGCAACCCAGCTTTGGGATTTGCCGTCAACGCAATGCGTCAGTGACACTCGCGGCGCCGATGAGTATTGTTTAGTTCTACCGCAAATTCCTTCTGACAATATCAAAATCAACGATAGCGCTTCAGTGACATTGGAAAACGGCGTTGGCTTAGTTAAATTGAGTTTTACGACTAAAGTTGATCCGGATCAATTGCCGATCACCTCTTACAGTATTAATTGGGGTGACGGCAAAACTAATACAGTTTCGGGCGTGGTGCTGCGTAATCGGAATAATCCCGAAAATCCGTTTATCTTGTATCATTTGTATGATTACTGGCAGATGAAGGCTGTTTCTACTGGCGGTAATTGCACAGACACTGCTTGCACCGCCACGATTAAGATTACAGTGAAAGATAATTGGGACGCGGAGGTGGAAGTTTCCGCCGATAATGCGGTCACCGTGATTCGCTAATCGCCTTTACAGAAGCAGATTATCGTGGACAGATAACGCGGATGAACGCAGATGTTTACGACAATCGCAAATTGAGAATCAACATAGCGCCAGATTAACTATTAACTAATAAAAGTATGGCGCTAATAGAATACATTAATAAATCACAAATTCAAAATTCCAAATCCCAAACCCGCCTGCCTACGCCTTATAAATTTACTTAAATACAAATAATAGGGCAAGGGAAAATAAATTATTTATGAGAAAAAGTAGGGACGGCATTGGCGGGCAGGTAAGCACCAATAATCAAAATTCAAAACGCTACGATTTAGAAGATAGAACCTTGGAATTTGGAAAAAGAATAATCAGATTGTGTCAAAATCTGCCGAAAAATGGGATTAATTTTAAACTCATCGATCAGATAATCCATTCAGGCGCTTCAATCGGTGCGAATTACCGAGAAGCCAATGAAACCGAAACCAAGAAAGATTTTCAATTTAGAATCAGAATTTGCCGAAAAGAAACTAAAGAAACAACTTATTGGCTGCAGCTAATCCCCGAAGCTAATCCGACTTTAACCGAAAAAATCAATCCTTTGATTCAAGAAACTAAGGAGCTAATCAAAATCTTTGCCGCTATTCTGGAAAAGACTAAATAATTTAAGTTTGTAATTTAAATATTTGAATTTATTTGGAGCTTGTGATTTGGAATTTGGTGCTTGACTAAATATTTTAAATCTGACGATTCTTATTAAACTCTATAATTTAATACCTAAACATATAATTAACCCTCTTAATCAAAAACTTATTAAAAAAGGAATTTTGGCTGGAGTTTTGGTCTTGTTTTTAGTTGTGGGGATTTTGGGGATTAGTCAGAATATTTTTGCTGCACCTCCTATTATAATACCAACAGCTGCGGATCATGACCGTGACGGATATTCTAATGTGTTTGAGAGGGCAAATGGGTCTGACCCAGAGGATGCGCAAAGCATTCCTATAGACACAACAACAGGTTTACCATTAAAGCAGGATCAGTCCTCAACAGATCAAAATGCTAAGCCAAAAAATGATCAGCCGTTTGAAAGTTTCTTTGTTGATATACTTGGGGTATTTGTTGGTTGGATTATTGGTCTGCTAGGATCACTGATCACGCTGTTAGCCGGCGCTTTAGCTAAATTGATGGCGTATAATGACTTTATTAAAGCGTCAGCAGTTCAGACTGGCTGGACAATAGTTCGTGATGTTTCTAATTTATTTTTTGTTTTGATTTTATTAATTATTGCCATTGGCACAATTTTAAGGATTGAGAATTACAGTTTCAAAAAATTATTGCCCAAAGTCATTATTATGGCGGTTTTGGTTAATTTCAGCAAGACCATTGCCGGCTTAATCATTGATTTTGCCCAAGTGGTGATGATGACTTTTGCCGCTAGCTTCATTGCTATAATATCGGGTAATTTGTTTGGAACATTACATATTCAAGATATTATTCAGCAGGGTAAAGAGGCGGCTCAAAGTTCAGGTGAGGATATTGGCTTTATCAATCTAGCGGTTACAGGATTAATTGCCATATTAATGTTGATAGTGGCCGCTATGGTTATTTTAGTGATTTTGGTAGTAATTTTAATGAGAATGATAATGCTTTGGATTTTAGTTGTCCTTTCGCCTTTGGCTTATATTTTAGCGGCTTTTCCCCAAGGCCAGAGATATGCCCAGCAGTGGTGGCAGGAATTTAGCAAGTATGTGATTATTGGTCCGGTTTTGGCTTTTTTCCTTTGGCTTTCTTTTTCAATCGCTGGCGAAGGTGGGGCAATTAGAGTCAATGAACTTCAACAGGAGCAAGTCCAGAATCTTAATGGAGTTGCACAGTCGTCTGGCGTTGATGCCAGAATATTCACTGGTATTGGTAACATTGATAATTTTCTTTCTTATATTATTGGTATTGGTATGTTAATGGGTGCTTTGATGATCACCCAGCAAATGGGCGTGGCGGGCGGCAGTTTTGCCGGATCAATGTTTAACCGGATTAGACAGGGTGGATTAGTGATGTTAAAGGCACCATTTGCACCAATCAGAGGAGCGGCAAAGCTTGGCTGGAAAGGTATTAAAGCTGGACGTGACGTTGGTCTAGAAGTTCTTGGTGCTAGAACCGGTATTGAATTAAGGCCAAGTAAGTGGAAAGAGGGTTGGGAAACTAGTCGGAAAAAACACCGCGAAGAAAGAGAATATGAGATGTACAAAACAGCTTCAAGGCGGGAGGGTTTATTTGGGGCTTTGGCAACACCCGGGCATGCTTTCACGACTTATTATCGTTTAACCGGTCGTGAGGGTCGGCCAAGTGGCTTTCGTAAAATTTATGATGAGGGCTTTGCTGGCGGTAAATATATAAAAAATGTTGAACAGCTTGAGGCGGCCGAGGCTAACCAAAGAAGGGCTAAAATAGCCTTAGATAACGGGGATCTTTATGAAGCAGGTCTTAAATTTAAAACCGGTGAGAGGTTTGAAGAGTTCCTTAAAAGGGCCCCAGAAGATTTATCTGAAGAAGAAAAGAAAAATGCTTTTCAGGGAATAGAAAATAGGGTTAAACGAGAATTTAGTGATCGCCCCGAAGAATTAGTGGATATCACCAAAGATAAAATGAAAAGCGAAGCCCAAGAATTAGAAATCAAGGCTCAAGCTCTAATGAACGGTGACTTTAGTGATAATCAAAAACAGAAAAGAAGTGATGTGTTGGCAGCAAAAAGAAATGAACAGATAGAATTGCAGCGAGTCATTGCAATAAAAAATCGTAATAAAGAGGATACAACTAAGGAGCAGCAATTATTAAAAGCAATCAAGGATGAAATTAAAAATTTAAGTCAGCTAAAACCGACCGCCGAAGAAAGAAAAGAAAATAAAGAAATTAACGCTAAGGAGATTGGTAATTATCTTCAGCAGACCCAAGATATTCGTATGGTTGCTGATCAACCATTGAGATCAGAAATTGAAAGAAAATCAGACTATGAATCAGCAAGCCGTACTGTTGATGAACTCGGCAAAATAATTGCGGAGACGAGGCCAGAAGTTAATTATGAATTAAGGCGACAGCAACGATTGGCGATTGCACAAGAAAAAAAGGATATGACGACTGACAGTTCTGATGAATTAATTAGTATTTTTGAGGATGCCAAGAAAAACGGTGATGTCAATCGGATGGGCGCTGCCCTGTTGCGTTTGACAGAAACTGCCAATGAAAACGAAATTTTTAATACTTATGGTTATCGGAGCGATGCTCTGGGTTTGAAAGATCTTACTTATGAGCAATTAGTTGGCAAGCGCGGTATGAGCCGACAAAGAGCAAATCAATTAGGCTATGACTATGATAAATTATCAGAGGGAGGAATGTCTGAGGAGCAGGCTTTAGCCTTGGCTAATGATATCAGTTATGCCGCGGAAGACATTAATCATTGGCAAGTGGCTCGGGCGGTCGGAATTAAAAATGGACGTCAGGTTTTTCAGGATGAAGATGATCGATTAATTGAGGTAATGGCGGAAACCAGAAAAACGGATTTTGAAAATTTTCTTCGTCGTTCAAACCGTTTAGCCTTTGGCTATGAGGTTCCAGAAGGTGCAACTCGCGAAGAACGGGCGGCTAATTTTAGGCGTACGGGGAAAAGGGAATTTTTCAATTCACCTTTTGGTTTGGCTTTTTTTAGAGAACACGCGCCAAAATTTGAAAAGAGGCTTGATGCTGGACGCTTTAATGTCAATTGGGCAATTAATTTGAGCTCTAAAACCGGCAGACCAGAAGTTGAAGACTTAATTAATAAAATGCCGGAACAAGAAAGGATTATTGCCCAAAGAATCTATAATCTTATTAATCAATTCGCCGGTGAAGAACAAGGTAAAGATCCATTTGGTGACCTTAAGCGGATTATTTCTGATGTTAAAACTGGCCAGATTGGCGGCAAAACAAGGCGCGAGTAATTTTAATTAATTATGATGGCAGACAAAAATATAACAAAAAATAGCGATCAAATAGTATTAACCGATTTAGCCAATCCACAAGTTTTGACTAAGTACAGCGATTATATTAAGTATTTATTGAAGTACGATTTTATTAATGAGGCAAACGATCTCCGGGTATCATTACCAATTTTGCTGGAACAAAAAGATAATTTATCTCGGATTGCGCCTGATTTTTTATCACAGTATAGGCACATTGCTATTTTAGCTAAATTTATTACTCTGTCAGTTCTTTCAAATCGCGAGGTAATAGACCTAATTGAAAATAATTTATCAGAAGCTTTAGTTGAACCAGATTTAATTCTTACGGATAAAATTAAAGCAAAAATCGTAACCATAATGATTCCTGCCGATCGAGACATTTTTAAAAGAGAATTGCGCGAAGCAATGTTAAGGAATAATCAATTAATAACTAGTAAAAATATTGTTGTTGATGGCGTCACTAGAGAGCCAACCATAGGTAATTG
This sequence comes from Candidatus Buchananbacteria bacterium RIFCSPHIGHO2_02_FULL_39_17, assembly GCA_001817425.1. Lineage (GTDB taxonomy): Bacteria > Patescibacteriota > Patescibacteriia > Buchananbacterales > UBA6539 > HO2-39-17. Next base: position 21,953 of record MHII01000032.1, read on the forward strand.
GATTAAAGATTATAATAAAGATGTTGGCGCGGCTCAAGCAGAACAAATAAATAAAATCCAATATTTAACAACGAGTGATAATACAAAAATTTTAGTTAGCCAAGAAAAAAATAAAATTGAAACCCTAATTAATATTTACGAAAATTTAAAAAAATCTTCAACTACGCCAGAGGGTGCGGAAGAGGTTGTGCCTTATTATCAGGATAATCAACACTATGTTCTAAGGGAGGGTAAATTAGAATTAATAAAACCCGATAAGATTTTATTAAGTATTTTAGAAGGTAAACCGGTTAGCGAAATCAATATTGAGACAGGAAAAAAATATGAGGTTCCCGTGATAAGAGAGGAAGCCATTTTTTCGGCTGATAGAGACATTTTAATTGCCTACCAAGGCGATCCGAAGCAAGCTAAAGCCATTGCTGCTGAACAGGATAAATTAAACAAAAGCTTTGGCGGCGATTTGGCGAAATTACGGCAGGAGTTTTTTGCCGCCGTGCAGAAAAAAAACGTTAACCGAACCATTGCCTGCCTGCGCTTATTAACAGAAAAAAATGATTTGGAAAATTTTTTACGCCAAGACGAAAAACTGCGCCAGTTTTTGTTGGTGACTTGGGAAAAACAATATGGCGCTGATTTTGCCGCCCAATTTAGGCAAAATCCGACCCAAATTAAATTTGTCCGGTTGTTTTTACGCTATATTTTAGAGGAGCGACTAACTATGCCCGCCAGCGAAGCCGCGCGAGTGGGGCTGCAATTGGCAAATATTTTTGTCAAAGCCGGCAAAAAAAGTTATAATAAAATGGCGTACTTTGATGTGAAGGATAAATTGTTTCATTGGTTCAGTGATTAATTAAGAATTTTGAAATTCGAATTTTGAATCAATTTTGAATAATTTAATATATTAAAATATTGAATCGAAATTTAAAATTCAGAATTAAAAATTTTTAAGGAAAGGGAGAAAAATCAATGTCAAAAGAAACAACGGGTAAGTATATTTTCACCTCCGAATCGGTGACCGAGGGTCATCCGGATAAGATCTGTGATCAGATTTCGGACGCGATTTTAGACGAATTAATCAAACAAGATCCGCATTCCCATGCCGGCATTGAAACTCTGGCGACTACCGGCTTAGTCGTCGTGGCCGGCGAAATTAGGACTAAAGGTTATGTGGATATCGCCGGGGTGGTGCGGCAAACCATTAAAGAAATCGGTTATGATGACCATACGATTGGCTTTCATTGGGAGGATTGCGGTGTTGTTGTCGCCATTGATGAGCAAAGTCCGGACATTGCCCAAGGCGTTGATGCGGGCAAAGGCCGATATAAAAAACAAGGCGCCGGCGATCAGGGCTTGATGTTTGGTTTCGCTTGCCGCGAAACGCCGGAATTAATGCCTTTGCCAATTGTTTTGGCGCATAAAATTGCTAAAAGATTGGCGCAAGTTCGCAAAAATAGGACTCTGCCCTATTTGCGGCCTGATGGTAAAAGTGAAGTGGCGGTAGAGTATATTGACGGCAAGCCCAAAAGAGTTGAAACCGTGGTTGTCGCGGCCAGCCATGACGAAAAAGTTTTGGAAAAACGAGTGGAGCGCGACGTGATTAATCAAGTGATTAAGCCGGTCTGCGGCCGATATTTGGATAAAAAAACTAAATTTTTTATTAATGCCACGGGGCGATTTGTCAAATGCGGACCGCCGGCGGACGCGGGCTTAACCGGCCGCAAAATTATTGTTGACACTTACGGCGGTTACGGTAGCCACGGCGGCGGCTGTTTTTCCGGCAAAGACCCGTCCAAAGTTGACCGCAGTGCCTCTTATATGGCGCGCTATGTCGCCAAAAATATTGTCGCGGCCGGCATTGCGGAAAAATGCGAAGTGCAGGTGGCTTATGTTATTGGCGTGGCCGAACCGATCAGTATTTTAGTTGATACTTTTGGCACGGGCCAAATTAGCGAAGACAAAATTGTTAAATTAGTCAGAAAACATTTTGATTTGACGCCCGGCGGGATTATTAAAAAATTAAAACTGCTGCGGCCGATTTATAAAAAAACCGCGGCTTATGGCCATTTTGGCCGCAGCGAAGCGGAGTTTTACTGGGAGAAGACGGATTTGGCAAGCACCTTGAAGAAAGCGGCAGGCTTATAAAATAATTTTCAATTTTTTTGTCGTTTCGACCAAGCGAAGCGCGTGGAGAAATCTCATAATAGTTAATTAACTTGTTGAGATCTCTCGACTCCCCCGACCTAAAGTCGGGGTCGCTCGGGACGACATATAAATTTTTGAAAATTAGAAATTGAAAATTTTATTGTATGGCTTCGGCAAACCAAAATCAAAACAATCCTGATGATTTCTTCCGTCCATTAGAAGAACAAAAGCAGCAGGCGAAAATGGCGGCTGACGAGATTATTTTTCGCGATGAAGCCGGTAAATTAAAAATTTTAAAGGACGGGGAGGTTTTAGATTTTGAGGAAAATAAAAGTCAAATCGGGCGAACTTTTCAATCCGGAGTCGAGGGTAAAAGTCGGGGGATTAATTTGGCAAAAGAGCCAGCCGTTGCCGTTAAAGCGCTACCGTCTAAGCCGTTAATTATTTTTGATGAAAAATTTCAGCGGCGAAATATTGATCGTGAACTTGAAGAAATTATCAAAAATTCTGGCATTACTTTTTCTGATGAAAATTTAGTCAAACGTTTTCGTAATGTGGTTAGCTCGCGGCTCAAGGAAGTGCGGGATCAGATTCAGGCCCGGGAAATACTTTTGTCTTCACCGGCGATGGGCGGAATTGGTCTGAACGCCCAAAGCGCGGATCGGGTTTTGACTTTGATTAATCAACAACTGGAGCAGATGAATGGTAAATTAAGAAATCAAGTGAGCGCCGAGTCGTTTGCCGACTTGCACTTAGCCGTTAAAGGTCTTTTAGCCCAGCCCCTGCCCAAGCCGCCGCCAATTGTTTTTAGCCCAAAAAATGAGTCGGTAATAAAGCAAAATATTTTTTCTGAACCGCCAAAAGTAATGCCGAAAATTTTGGAAAAACCAATGGTTGAAATTCCTTCAATGCCAGTTATTAGTCCAAAACCAGCTAACCGATCAATGCCAGAAAACAATTTGACCGAGTCAGTGACCGTTTATCGACCAGCGCCAAAGCCTTTGACGCAAAAACCGAAGATTCAAGACATTCGGTTTGAGCCGCGCTTGACCGGTCCGGTGGAGGAAATTAAAACCATGACTTTAGATGATTTTCGACGGTTGGCGCCGACCCCGGTTTTAGCCATTGAAAAAATCTTAGAAAAAATTCAGCTTTTGGAGCAGGAATCTTTTACGAAAAAAGTAGCGGCCATTAAAAGTTGGAAAGAAAACAAAATTAGCCGGCTTTATTTTGAACTAGGTGAGCAAAGCATGGAAGAAAAAAAACCCATCACTGAAATTATTGCCCGCCGCCAAGCCCAAGGACAGCCGATTTTGACGGTGGAGGAATTAGAAGCAGTCATTGAATTAAACCAGAGATTAAGATATTAAATTAGCTTGTAGGAATTAGCTTTTTAGCTTTTTAGAAAATTTAAAGAGCTACAAGCTACAAGCTACAAGCTACAAGCTAATTATGCAGCAATTTGTCGTGCCTCAATTCATTGACGTTGAAGATAAAGTCATCGGTCCGATTACGGTCCGGCAATTTATTATTATGCTGGCGGGCGGCGGTTTAACCTTTATCGCTTATAAGCTTTCTGATTTTGTGCTTTTTCTCATTCAGCTAGTGTTTATTTTGCTTGTTACTTTTATTATTGCTTTTGTGAAAATTAACGGCCGGCCGATTCATTATTTTTTGCTTAATATTTTTCAAACATTCAAACGGTCGCGAGTCAGAGTTTGGCAAAAATTTTATTCCAAGAGCGAATTGCGCCAATATACTAAAGAAAAAATTGCTGTTTTGCCGCCGCTGATTCGGACCAGAAATAAAGTCAGAGCTTCGCGGTTGGCCGAGCTTTCCTTAATTGTTGATACCGGCGGAGTTTACCAGGGAGAAAAAGAACCACCGAATACTAATCACCAATTGGTGTGAATACTCTGTCACCCCGAGCTTATTGAAGGGAGATAGGCCTGGACACACTATTTTAAATCCGAATGACAAAATCCCACGCCCGACTTCGCCTTTGACCATTGGTTTATTGTGGTCGTAGTTATTAACATTTAATCATTGTTTTTCTGAATTATGACCTTCAGGGCGAAGTCAAAGGCGGGCAGGCAAATGACAAATTAATGTCAAATAACAAAATCCAAAAATTAAAACGATTTGATATTTGAATTTTAAATTTGATTTGATATTTGAGTTTTGGATTTTGAAATTATTGAAGTTAGAAATTCAGTTTCTTAATTCTTAATTCTTAATTCATAATTCTATATTTTAAGTCAATGAAGTCTCCTAAATTAGCCAATAAAAAAGTTACTGCTTCTACCCAGCATCATTTAGATATTGCGGAAATTAAAGAGGACTGTGTGCTTTTGAAAGATGGGACATTGCGAGCCGTGCTTTTGGTTTCCAGTATTAATTTTTCGCTGAAATCAGAAGATGAGCAAAACGCGATTATCGCGGCCTACATTGGCTTTTTGAATTTTTTGGAGTTTCCCCTGCAGATTGTCATTCAGTCGCGCCGATTGGATATTGACGGTTATTTGGAGCGGCTGAAAAAAATTGAAAAAGAACAAACCAACGAACTTTTGCGGATGCAAACCACCGAGTACCGCCAGTATGTCAGTGAATTAGTTGAAATTGGCGATATTATGACAAAAAGGTTTTATGTCATTGTGCCTTATGACCCTCTCTCGGATAGACAAAAATCTTGGTGGAAGCGGCTTTTCGGTTTGTTCGCGGCGGCAAAAGACGTTAAGCTTAGCCAGCAGGATTTTATCAAACGCCGCCATGCTTTATTCCAGCGCGTTGAACATATTGTCTCGGGATTAGCCTCAATGAGTCTAAAGTCGGTGCTTTTAGACACTCAAAGCTTGATTGAACTCTATTATAATACTTATAATCCGGATATTTATAATAAAGAAAAATTAGTGGAAATTGATAAATTAAGAGTAGAAGAATGATATTATAATACTAATCTACGAATTTATGCGAATAATACGAATAGATATTTGTGATATTCGCATACATTCATAATTCGCATTATATTTATGGCGATTAAACCCTCAGATTTATTCAAAAAACAAAATCAAGGCATGCCTGGGATTGTTTTGCCGTCCAAGGAGATTTCTGCTCAAGAGAAGAAAGAGTTGGAGGCAGAAAAAATAATTTTAGAAGAAGAGCGGATTTACCGCGAGGGCGTCGTTTCGGTTAAAGATTTAATCTCGCCCGCGGCTTTAGCCGTGACGCCGACTTTTCTCAAATTGGGGGATAAGTTTTTGCGCACGCTTTTTGTTATCAGTTATCCGCGCTATATCGCGGTTGGTTGGTTTGCGCCGATTATTAATTTGAGCGTGACCCTTGACATCTCCATGTTTTTTTATCCGGTTAAAGCTAATATTATTTTAAAACAATTGCGCAATAAAGTCGGCGCTTTAGAAGCTCAAATTTTGTCGGATCGGGAAAAAGGCGCGCCGCGCGATCCGATTCGCGAAACGGCTTTGCGCGATATTGAAAAACTCCGCGATGATTTAACCCAAGGGGTGGAACATTTTTTTCAATTCGGCCTTTATGTGACGCTTTATGCCAACAGCAAAGAAGAACTTGACAATTTGACCGGCGATATTGAATCGCTCTTTGGCTCGCGCTTGGTTTTCTCCAAAAAAGTTTTATACCAGGCCGAGCAGGGTTTTAACTCAACTTTGCCGTTGGGCAATGATGAACTGATGATTGGCTTTAATATGAATTCTTCGCCAGTTGCTTCCTCATTTCCTTTTATTTCGTCAGAGCTTACTTCTGATGAAGGAATTTTATACGGCATTAATCGCCATAATAACAGCTTGATTTTATTTGATCGTTTTTCGTTGCAAAACGCCAACACTGTGGTTTTTGCCACCTCCGGTGCCGGTAAAAGTTATGCCATTAAGTTGGAAGTTTTGCGGACATTGATGTTTGGCACAGACGTTTTAGTCATTGATCCGGAACGCGAATATAAGCATTTATGCGATGCCGTGGGCGGCACTTACATTAATATTTCGCTTAGTTCGGAGAGTAAAATTAATCCCTTTGATTTGCCCCGGCCAATGGGCGAACAAAAAACGGCTGATATCATCCGTGGCTCGGTTATTACCATTAAAGGATTAATCCGTTTAATGTTAGGCAAATTGACTCATCAGGAAGATTCAATTATTGATCGGGCGCTTTTGGAAACTTACGCGAAAAAAGACATCACTTCCGACTCCGATTTAACTAAAGCTGAAGCGCCAATTATGCAGGATTTCCAAGATGTTTTGGAAGGAATGGAAGGCGGTGCGGATTTATCCTTAAGATTAAAAAAATACACGCAAGGCACTTTTGCCGGGTTATTCAACAGCCCGACCAATGTTGATACCAAAAATCAGTTGGTGGTTTTTTCGGTGCGTGACTTGGAAGACGAATTGCGTCCCATGGCCATTTATATGATTGTTAATTATATTTGGAACGTGGTTCGTTCGGAACTGAAAAGAAGAATTTTAATTATTGATGAAGCGTGGTGGCTGATGCAAAACGAAGACTCGGCAAAATTCATCTACGCTTTGGTCAAACGTTGCCGTAAATATTATCTGGGGGTGACTAATATTACCCAAGACGTCAATGACTTTTTACTTTCACCTTACGGTCAGGCGATTGTTAATAACTCGGCTTTACAGCTTTTGATGCGTCAGTCGCCTGCGGCAATTGATCTGGTGCAAAAGACTTTTCTTTTAACGGAAGGCGAAAAATATCTGCTTTTGGAGTGCGGCGTGGGTGAGGGCATCTTTTTTGCCGGTGACAAACATGCGGCGATTAAAGTGGTTGCTTCTTACACTGAAGATCAACTGATTACCTCTGATCCGCGCCAGATTTTGGAAATTGAGGAAGCCAAACGCGAATTTGACCGGTCAATGGCGGCAAGAAAGGAAGAATAATATTTATAATTCTTAATTCATAATTCTTGATTCTAAACCATGTCTCGCAGAAAAAAGATAATTATCATTACTATCATTGTCATTGTCGTTTTGCTTTTAATTATCGGCTTATTCTGGTGGTTTTGGCAGAAAAAACCGTCACCAATGGCAACGAACACTAATCAGGGATTACAAATTCCGGACGATGTGGTTAGGCCGTCAGCCGATTTAAACACTAATGTCCCGCCCGGGCAAGCTAAACTAGAAGCGGAGCTAAAGGCCATAGCTATGACTTTTGCTGAACGGTTTGGCAGTTATTCCAACGAGAGTAATTTTTCCAACCTTGATGATTTGAAAAGTTTAATGACGATTCGGATGAAAGCTTGGGCGGAAAGTTATAAGGCGGAAAAATCGAATGATTTAACCGCGTCTGACTACTCGGGGGTGACGACACAAGCGCTATCAGCCGAAATTCAAGATTTAGATGAAAGTATTGGCCGAGCTGAAATTTTAGTTAATACTCAAAGGCGGCAAGCTCAAGGCAACCCGATTAATCCAGAGGTTTATTATCAAAAATTAAAACTGCGTTTGGTAAAAAGCGGTGAGGGCTGGAAAGTTGATAGTGCGGAATGGCAGTAATAATTAGCTTATAGCTGTTAGCTGGTAGCTTTAGTAAATATTGATATTACACTAAAAGCTATAAGTTGAAAGCTAATAGCTCGGTCAACATAGCGCGTATAATTATTAAATCTATGCGCTATGTTTAATTTAAAAAAACTGGTTTTAGATTTATTGTTTCCGATTGAATGCTTGGGTTGCGGTCAGCCGAAGATTTGGCTTTGTGAATTTTGTCGACAGCAGATTAAGATTAATTTTTTGAGTCGGGCTCATTTATCTTCTCGTTCTTTATCCGGAATTTTTGTCGCGGCGGATTATCACCAGCCGACTTTATTAAAAGCGATTCACCATTTTAAATATAATTTTATTGCTGATTTAGGGGTGATTCTCGCCGGAATATTAATTGAATTTTTAAAAAATCAAATAGAGAAAAGCGATTTTTTTAATTTTGATTTAATCGCGGCTGTGCCTTTGACGAAAAAAAGAAAACTTTGGCGCGGTTTTAACCAATCGGAAATTTTAGCCAAAACCGTTGCCATAAATTTTAACTGGACTTATTCTTCTGGCTTGCTCATTAAAAAATACCAGACCAAGCCTCAAGTGGGCTTAAGCGCCCAACAAAGACTGATGAACATCACCGGAGCGTTTAAGCTTGATAATCAAGCCAAGGTAAAAGGCAAAAAAATTTTATTAATTGATGATGTGATGACCACTGGCGCGACTTTATCAGAATGTGCTAAGGTTCTAAGGCAAGCCGGTGCCAAAGAAGTTTGGGGGTTAGTGATTGCGAGCGATCAAGATTCATAACCGTTAGCTAAGAGGTGGCTGTCCGTTCATCACCGCGAAGCGGCGTGAACGGATCCGCGCACCCCGCGCACTCGCCAAGCGAGATGCGGGCGGGGATGTCGTGGAAGTGGTTTTCATATTGAGTTTATATGTATTATGTTTATTTTCTTAAAAGTAAGGTAAAATCAAAAATATACGTTGGATGTACTGCTGATTTAAAAAAAAGATTCACCAAGCACAACCATGGCAAGGTTCAATTGACTAAAGCGTTTGCGCCATGGAATATTGTCTATTATGAAGCGCATTTAAGCAAGACTTTGGCTCGGATCGCTGAATTGTTTTATAAGAGTAGCCAGGGCAGGCGTCAGATTAAGAAAAAATTGGGGATGAAATAGCGTGATAATTGAGTTGGATCCGTTCATCGCCGCGAAGCGGCGTGAACGGATCCGCGCACCCCGCGCACTCGCCAAGCGAGATGCGGGCGGGGATGTCGCGGAGAGGTGGCTGAGTGGTCTAAAGCGCCTCACTGCTAACGAGGTGGCCCTTAACCGGGCTCGCGAGTTCGAATCTCGCCCTCTCCGAATCTTTTTAAAAAACATGTTATCTGCAATTAAAAAATTAAAGCAGAAAAAATTTTATCGTGGCTTTATCCCGTTAGATCCTAAAAAATTTAACTTTCCAGCTGGAGATAAAATGGTTTTCCCGCGGCAGTCAAAAAAGCTTCACCTCTCAGGTAAGGATTTAACGGGGCTTACTCTAATTGAGCTTTTAGTGGTGATTGCTATTATTGCCCTTATCGCCGTTGCCATATTAATCGCTATTTCTAATGTGCGAATAAAAGGTCGTGATGCCAAAAGGTTGGCCGAAATTAAACAAATTGAAAAAGCGATCCAATTTTATTATGAAGATCATGGTTATTACCCCGGTGCCAACGACGAACCTTTAATTAGTACTGATTGGTGGGATCCTAATTATGGTTGGTGGTATTTAAGTCGGGTTTTGGAACCTTATCTTAAAAAAATACCAGTTGACCCAATTAATAAACAAATTAACAATCCATGGCCAAGCCCTAACTACGATCATTCCGGTGATTATTTCTACTATTATTATTCGCCGCAACGTTTGGGTGCCCTTACTGGCAGCAATGTTGCCGGTGAATATGATTTATGGGTCCGTCTGGAAAATAAAAAAAATCCTTACCGCTGTGAGTTTGTTGGTTATTTAAAGTATGAAGGTTTTTCTAATCTGTCTATCTGTGGTGATAGCGATGCGCCAGAAATGAAAGATGTTTATTCCCCTCATTAATTAGGTCACGCCGCTGGCGGCCGATTAAATGAATTCTAACTAATTGGTAAATATTAATATCCAATTAATATGGCAAATGAAAATAAAAATCAAGCCCCGGACCGTGGGCAAGTGCTTTTTTCTTGGAGCTTTTCCGAGTTTCCCCGCTATGAGCGCAATCAAAGTTGGTATGTTTGGCTCGCCGTTGCGGTTATTTTTCTTTTAATTTATTCGTTTTTCGCCGCTAATTTTTTGTTTGGTTTGATTACTTTGATTACCGCTTTAATTATTTTGCTTTTTCACCAAACCAATGGTAAAGTTGAATTTCAGATTACTGAAGATGGTATTTTAGTTAATCAGCGATTTTACGAATATAAAACTTTGAAAAATTTTTATATCATTTATGAACCGCCAGAAGTAAAGACCCTTTATTTTGAGCCAAAAAGTATTTTTAGCCCTCGGGTACCGATTGATTTGGGCAGTCAAGATCCAGTTAAGATCCGGGAAATTTTAAAACAATATCTGGCCGAAGATTTAGAACGAGAAAACGAGCCGCTTTCTGATCAGACTTCGCGCCTGCTGAAGTTGTGAAAAGACATAAAATAGAAACAGAAAACCGCCGAAGGTGGTTACCATAATTTTGATTTTTGAGATTTGATTTTTAAATTTGATATGGTCCCCATAGCTCAGCTGGATAGAGCGCAAGCTTGCGGAGCTTGAGGTCGTAGGTTCAAATCCTACTGGGGACGCTTAAAAATTGAAATTTAAAAAATCAAAATTAAAAATGACAATTAAAAATTATAAAATTCTGCGAAGCGGAATACTAGAATTTTGCACTTTGATTGCTAAATTTTGAATTTAATGTCTATTATTAGTTTATCTACGCCGGTATCAGCGATCACCCGCGTGGGCAAAACCACAGCTTCATATTTAAAACGTTTAGGGATCCAAACTGTCATGGATCTTTTATTTTATTATCCTTTTCGTTGGCAGGATTTAAGCGAGATTTCACTCATTAATTCTTTAAAAGCAGGGGAGATAGGTACGGTCAGAGTAAAAATTCAATTATTAACCAATCGGCGCAGTCCAGTAAAAAGAAAAATTTTAACGGAAGGGTTAGTGGCAGATAAAACCGGTTCAATTAAGGTGATTTGGTTTAATCAGCCGTTTATCACAAAAATTTTAGCGCCCGGTGATGAAGTTTATTTATCCGGCAAAGTTGATTTTGACAAATACACTTTGCAGTTTGTGAATCCAATTTATGAGAAAGTAAAAGAGGAACAGACCCATACCGCCAGAATTGTCCCGCTTTATTCTTTGAGCGGTCACTTGACCCAAAAACAGTTGCGTTTTTTAATTAAGTCAGTTTTGCCAGCGGCTAAATTAGTCGTAGATTTTTTGCCCCAAGAACTTATCCGAGAATTTAAACTGCTTGATCTGGCTTTCGCTTTAAAACAAATTCATTTTCCTGATCATCAAGCCGTTTTAGATCAGGCGGTTTATCGCCTGAAATTTGACGAACTTTTTTTATTTCAACTTCAGATTCAGTTAAGCAAAGCGGAATCAGCTAAAAGCCAAGCTTGGCCGATTAAATTTTTTGAAAAAGAAACCAAAAATTTTGTCAGTAATCTGCCTTTTCAATTAACTACTGACCAGCGGAAAACCGCTTGGCAGATCATTACTAACTTAGAAAAAAATCAGCCGATGAATCGTTTGCTGGAAGGTGAAGTTGGTTCCGGTAAAACTTTGGTGGCGACTTTAGCAATGTTAAATATTTGCCTTAATAATCGGCAAGCGGTTTTAATGGCACCAACAGAAATTTTAGCCAGCCAACATTATAAAAACATCATCGCTTTATTAAAATTATTTAATTTTAAAATCGCCTTATTGACTCGTGGTTATCGGTTAGTAGATAATCAAAAAGAAAGTAAAAGTAAAATTTTAGATAAATTAAAAAATGGAGAGATAAAAATTTTGATTGGCACTCATGCCTTAATTCAGGAAAAAGTTTTTTTTAATCAGCTCAGCTTAGCGATTATTGATGAACAGCACCGCTTTGGTGTTAGCCAGCGAAAAATGCTTCGTGAACATTCTGGTGATCATAAGGTTCCTCATTTACTTTCAATGACGGCCACGCCCATTCCCCGGTCACTAGCCTTGGCTTTGTATGGTGATTTAGATTTATCAATTATTCGCCAGATGCCAAAAGAAAGAAAAAAAATTATTACCAAAATTGTTTCGCCCCGTCAACGCCTTAGCGCTTATCAGTTTATTCGCCAACAAGTTAAAACTGGACGGCAAGTGTTTGTGATTTGTCCCTTAATTGATCCTTCGGATAAATTAGGCGTTAAAGCGGCGACGGAAGAATATGAAAAATTAAAAAAGGAGATTTTTTCAGATTTAGAAATCAGCCTTTTGCACGGCAAATTAAAAAGTCAGGAGAAGGAAAAGGTCATGGCTGATTTTTTGGCTAAAAAAAGCGATATTTTAGTGGCAACGGCAGTGGTTGAGGTTGGCGTTGATGTCCCTAATGCCGCCGTAATGTTAATTGAAGGTTCAGAGCGTTTTGGTCTGGCTCAACTTCATCAATTTCGCGGCCGAGTGGGGCGAAGTATTTATCAATCATATTGTTTTTTAATTACTGAAAATGAAAGTGAAAAAATTAAAGCTCGGCTTTCAGCGTTAGTCACCGCCAAAGACGGTTTTGAATTGGCTGAATTTGATTTAAAATTTCGCGGCCCGGGTGAAATTTACGGCCAAATGCAATCAGGCTGGCCAGAATTTAAGATTGCCCACCTAACTGATTTGGAAATTATTAATCAAACAAAAAAAGCGGCTCAACAAATTATTAGCCGCGGTATAAATAATTACCCATTATTAAAAGATAAGGTTGAGGATTTAGTGAAAATCGTTCATCTAGAATAATTTAAAAATTAAAAAATCAAAAATCAAAATTATGGTATCAGCCTTCGACTGATTTTATTTTGAGATTTTACATTGTCATTTTACATTTTAATTTTTCCATTTTAAATTTATAAATGGAATCGCCACAATTTATTCTTATATTCTCCCGCATAATCAACGCCGATTCTCGGCGATTTTTTAATTTGGCTTAATTTAATTTTTTCACCCTGATTTTCAATCCAGAGCTGGTTATGACGGCCAAAGGCGGGGTGAGCATTGAAATTTTTATCAATCTTAAAAGCCCGACAAAGTTTACCTGGCCCATTAGTTTTCACCTTATCGGTAAGGCCTTTGCTTGGCTCAACCGCTCTAATCAAAACCGCGGCTGGATAATTTTTGTGTTCAGTCACAATATTCAGGCAATAATGCATCCCATAGACTAAATAAACATACCAAAAACCGGCTGGGCCAAACATAATTTCTGTTCTTTTTGTCCGGCCACGACTGGCATGGGAAGCTAAATCATTTGGACCGATGTAAGCCTCGGTTTCGGTAATCAGGCCAATAATTTTTTGTTGGCCGATTTTTCTAACCAAAAATCTGCCCAGCAAGAGCCGAGCAACTTTGAGTGTTGATTGATTATAGAATTTTTGGTTTAGTCTCATTGGAATAAACCTCAACGAATTATATAGATATAGAAAACTCAAATTACAAAATCCCACGCCCGACTTCGCCCTTGACCATTGGTTTATTGTGGTCGTAGTTATTAACATTTAATCATTGTCTCTGAATTATGACCTTCAGGGCGAAGTCAAAGGCGGACAGGCAAATTTTAAATAAATGTCAAAGCTCAAAGTCCAACCCCACCATTCCTCCCCTTATTTAAGGGGAGGGTAGGAGGGGTTATTTGAGTTTTGGGTTTGATTTGAAATTTGTCATTTGGATTTTGACATTAGATTTTTTTAATTGCTTCAGCTAAGTCTTTGACTTGAATTACTTTAATTTTGCTCTCAATTTTTTCTTTGGTTGCCGGCATTATTATTTTTTTGAAACCAAGTTTTTCCGCCTCACTGATTCTTTTCGCAATTTGATTAACGGGACGAATCTCACCGGCTAAACCAACTTCGCCAAAAATCACTAATTCCGCGACTAAAGTTACATTTTTTAGGGCCGAATAAATCGCTAAGCAAACCGCCAAGTCAATCGCTGGCTCATTAACTTTTAACCCGCCGACTAAATTGAGATAAATGTCTTGATTAGTTAATTTTAAGCCAAGTCGGCGAATTAAAGTGGCGGTTAAAAGTTGCAGGCGGTTTAGGTCAAATCCGTAGCTTTTTCGTTGAGGATAGCCAAAATTTGTGAGACTGACTAAGGCCTGAACTTCGATTAAAAAAACGCGGCTGCCTTCTAGGGCCGCGGTAATCACCGAGCCGGGAGTTGGTTTTTTTTCAGTTAAAAAAATCGCGGCCGGGTCTTTAATTTCCACTAAGCCGGTTTGTCTCATTTCAAAAATTCCTACCTCCGCAATTGAGCCGAAGCGATTTTTAACGCCGCGTAAAATCCGAAAAGTTTGATACTGCTCGCCCTCGAGATACAAAACCACGTCAACTAAGTGTTCTAAAGTTTTTGGTCCGGCAACTTCACCGAATTTTGTGACGTGGCCAATGATTAAAATCGTGATATTATTTTTTTTTGCTACCTCCAAAAGTTTAGTCGTGCAGATTCTGACTTGATTGACACTGCCGGCCGAAGACGGTGCTTCTGACGAGTATAGAGTTTGGATGGAATCAATGATTGCCAGCCTTGGTTTTTCTTTTAAGATAGTTGAAATAATGGTTTCAACATTGGTCTCGCCTAAAAATTTTAGATTGTCAGTTTTAAAATTTAAACGATCAAGGCGAGTTTTAATTTGTTCAACTGACTCCTCGCCGGAAACATATAAAACTAAACCAGTCAGATTTTGACTAATTTGTAAAACTAAAGTTGATTTGCCAATACCCGGCTCGCCGCCCAATAAAACTAATGAGCCCAAAACTATCCCGCCGCCCAAAACTCGGTCAAATTCAGAAATTCCCGTTTTGATTCTGGCAAAATCAGAAACTTTGACCTCATTAAAAGAAACCACCTTTCCCGGCGGCACTGCTAATTGGAAATTTTGAGATTTTCCGCCAGAGGCGGATCCGCCTTGGGCAGAGAGAATTTGAGATTTTTTCAATGTGCTCCATTGCCCGCACTCCGGACAGCGGCCTTGCCACTTTGGTATTTGGTGATCGCAATTGGAACAAACGTAAATTTCTGAAATTTTAGCCATAATAAATAAAGTCAAAAGTCAAAGGGCAAAAGTCAAAAGTTTGGTAATCGCTTCTCGATAAGCTCGGGGCGATAATTAAATAATTAACTTTTTAATTTTGACTTGCAATTTCGACTTTTAACTTTTGATTTTTTAGTTACTTCAAATTTATCTTGTATAATTGACCGCTTGTTTTATCGGTAAAATAAAGGTAATCGTCGTCAGCGGTGGTAAAGACTTGATCAATATTATGATTGCCAGCTGGAATCGCGATTCGGGCCCGGAGCCCGGTTTTTAAGTCAATTTTATAAATGTCGGTTGGCGAACTGTCCAAATCATTTTGAAAAATGCCGGCACCGTCTTCTAAACTTCTGGGCACCGCGCAGTAAATCGCTTCATTGCCGGAAAAACTGCATTTATTGGCCCAGGTTTCCAGCCGCAAACTGCGCCGATTTTGCCCAATATTATCGCCGGCCACGTCAATTAACCATAATGTTGGCTTGTAGTTAGTTTGGGAGGAATAAACGCTGTAAAGCAATTGGTTGCCGTTAGGCGACCAAGCCGCTTGAAAGCCTCGGCCGGCAATTGGCACTTGATTAAAATTTTCATTATTAGCGCCGATAAATAAAAGATTTTGTTGATCAAAGCCGGCGTCTTGAGTATACATGGCAATCATTTGGTTATTAGGCGACCAAAGCGGATAAACCGTGGCATCCTGGTCGCCCAAAGCTTCAATTTTTTTGGCTTGGGAACCGTCAAAATTGGCAATAGCGAGCCAGCGGTTATCGGTTGTATCGCCCATGCTTTTAAAAACTAATTTGTCACCCTTGGGTGAAAAACTGAAATCTTTCCAGTGGCTGGGCAAGGTCACTTGTTTATTGTTGGAAAAATTATAAGCGATATTAGCGCCATCCGGATATTCCAAGACCGCTAAATTTTTATTGGGCGCCCAAGTCACTTTTTCCACTTCAAAAAAAACCGTGTTGCTTAAAGGTGTTTTTTTACCGTCAGGAGCAACCTGATAAAATAAGCCAGTGGTTCGGTCGTAATAGTAAGCATCACTGCCATTACTGGCTAAGGTTGGCTTGAGCGCTTGGTGATCAGTGAGGGTGGTGGTTTGGGTTAAGCCACCAGCCGCGGTTTCGGTCGGCTGGACACTGCCAACTGGCAGTTCAGCTGGCGCTAAATTGACATTAATATTAGCGCCCGTGGGCAGGCCGCCATTAACATTTAAATTAGTCAGAATATTAACATTAACCCCGGCTGACGGCAGGACGCCGGGCGGCAGATTAACATTGCCGTTCACGGGTGCGGGCGCGCCGGGTAAAGCTGGCCGAAGAAAGGTAAAATATAGAAGATAGCCGATTAAAACCACACCAGCAATAAAGCCGATTAAAATTAAAATTCTTTTCCAATTTAGAGTCATTTTTGCCGATTAATTTATCTCTTTTTTAATAATAACATGAAACTCTTTTTATTAACATTAACATTTTTCGGCGCCGAAAACGCCTTTAACCGCGCACTTGATTATTTCCCAGTCAATGCCGGCGACTGCTCTTAAGGTTTCAAATGGATGCTCATAGGCATAAGCAATTAGGGCAATAATCAGGAAGATGCCCAAGATGATTAATAAAAGTAAAAGCCCGATTAAAACGCAGCCGCAGGCTTCAAGCATTTCTAAACCCTTACTTGTTTGTTTGGCGGCTTCGCCGCCCGCGGCTTTAGCTTGTTTGGGCACCCATTCTTCGCCAAACTTAACAAACAGATTGGTAAAGGGCGTGAAATAAGCCATTAAAAAATGAAAAGCAATATAAAAATAGGTCAAACCAAACGAATCCAGTAGATTTAACCAAGAAAGTTTTAAAAGCCAGCCGGTGCCCTGTTGGACGCCTAAAAGTTTTCCCAGGCGGGCTAAATTTTTTTGTTTGGCTTTTAACTCGTTTTCCCTGGCTTTCAAACGTTGCCGACTAATGATTCTTTTCCAGCTTTTCTCGGAAACATTTTTTTCGTGTTGGGCGCGAGCTTGTTCAACACGCTGTTGGCTTTCCGCCAGACTTTGCTTTTGCTGGGCAATGGCTTGGCGGGTATAATCAGTCGTTGTTTGCGGTTGCGGTTCATTCATTTCTGACTCGGCTGGATTTGCCAAAGGCGGAGTTTGATTTTTGTCGGTCTGAGTGCTTGGCGCGGTGGCGGGTGGGTTTTTTTCTGACGTTCGTTGGGCCGGCGGTTTTTGTCCGGTTTCCTTGTTCTCAACACCACCAGTTAAGCCCGCTGACTGGCTGACGCCTTCCATCGGCGCGCCTTGTTTGTATTGATCGGCAATATCTTGTTCCGGCAAAGTTTGGCGGTCGACTTGCTGATTTTTTCTTAAATTTCTTTTGTACTGATTAAAATCAATAATTTCGCCGGCGGGGTTTTTTCCTTGTTGGGCCGGCGAAAAATTTTGTTTTTCTTCGGCCGGAAGTTTTTTTGCAGGTTCAGCCATTAATTAACTATTAACAATTAACTTTTAATAATTAACTAACTGTTAACTTTCAACGGAGATTTGGTCGTTGATAATTTTAACTTTTATTTTTTTATTGCGGCCGCGATTATGACTTAAAAGTTTTTGAGCAATTTGGCTTTCTATAAGTTCAATAATATTTTTGCGTACGGCTCTGGCGCCAATTTTTGGGTTGAAGCTTAAGCGGCCGATGATTTTAGCGACTTCAGGCGCGATTTCTAAACTAAGATTTTGCTGGTTGAGTCGCGTCGTTAATTGTTGGAGCTGGAGTTGGGCAATTTGACCAATGGCATTCTGGTTTAGCGGCCGAAAAACAATGGTTTTATCAACCCGGCTTAAAAACTCCGGCGGAAATTTTTCTTCCAGTTTTTTTAAAACATCGTCTTGAATTTCTTGCCAGCCTTGGTTTGATTGGCTGGAATTTTGGTTTTTTTCTTCAAAACCCAAAATCTGCTGCTTGACGAATTTATCCGAGCCGAGATTAGAAGTCATAATGATAATGGTATTTTTAAAATTGATAATTTTGCCGGTGGCGTCAGTTAAAAATCCGTCTTCTAAAATTTGCAGTAAGAGATTATAAACTTGGTGATGGGCTTTTTCAATTTCATCAAACAAAACGACGATATAAGGCCGGCGTTTGACCGCATCAGTCAGCTTCGCGCCTTCTTTATAGCCGACATAGCCGGCGGGGGCGCCAATTAATTTAGAAATGTTAAAACTCTCGGCAAATTCGGACATATCAATTTTAACTAGCGCTTGGGGGCTGCCGAATACCACTTCAGCCAAAATTTTGGCCAGTTCCGTCTTGCCCACGCCCGATGGCCCTAAAAAAATAAAAGAACCGATCGGCCGGCGGGCGTCAGTGATGCCGGTTCGGGCGCGGCGGATGAATTCCGCCACTGATTTTAGGGCATCGTCTTGGTCAATGATTTTTTTCGCCAATAATTTTTCTAAATTAATCAACCGTTTTTTTTCTTCTAAGAGCAAATCGTCAAGCGGGATGCCGGTGATGCGGCTAATGATTTGGATAATATCTTTTTTGGTGATTTCTTGACTAATTTTTTTTTCGGCCGTTAATTTTTGGCGGGCGGCTTTAAGCTGGTCTAAAATTTCTTTTTCTTGCTTTTGGATTTTTAAAGCGAAATTAAATTTTTCATTAGTGACGGCCTCGCGTTTTTTTGCCTCAATTTCTTTAAGTTGATTTTCCCAGAGACTAATTTCTTGGTTATTAAAATTAACCGATTCTTTGATTTTAACGGCCGCGGCCGCTTCATCAATTAAATCAATGGCTTTGTCCGGCAAAAAGCGGTCAACTAAATAGCGGTCCGCGAGCTTAGCCGCATTGATAATGGCTTCATCACTGATTTTTACTTGATGATAAAATTCGTAATTATTTTTGATGCCGCGTAAAATTTCTATGGTTTTTTGGATGCTGGGTTGATTAATTAAAATTGGCTGAAAACGGCGCTCCAAAGCGGGATCACTTTCAATGTATTTTTTGTAGTCTTCTAAGGTCGTGGCGCCAAGGCAGCGGATTTCGCCTCTGGCCAAAGCCGGTTTTAAGATGTTAGCCGCGTCCATTGAGCCGGTCGCCGAACCGGCGCCAATAATATTATGGATTTCATCAATAAATAAAATGATATTGGGATTTTTTTTGACTTCTAAAATAATTTGTTTGAGTCGGTTTTCAAATTCGCCCCGAAAACTGGTGCCGGCCACGACCAAACTTAAGTCCAGCTGGTAAATTATTTTTTCGGCTAAAATCGGCGGTATCTGCCGTTGGCTGATTTTTTTCGCCAACCCCTCAACGATCGCGGTTTTGCCCACGCCGGGGTCGCCCAAAAGCAGGGGATTATTTTTATTGCGCCGGCATAAAATCTGAATCAAACGGTTAATTTCTTCTTCTCGGCCAATGACTGGATCAATTTTTTTTTGGGTCAAGGGATCGGTTAAATTGACGGCAAAAATTTCTAAGGCGGAAGATTGATTGACGTTTAGACCGGCTGAAGGTTTAAAAAAATCAGCCTCACGCTCCGCGTCAGACGGATAGTTAACGGCATTGCCTAAATCAGGGAATTTAGAGGTGCTGTTTAAAATCGTCTCCACCTGGCGCTGCAAATCAATAAAATCAACATTTTTTTGTTTAAAAAATTCCATTACGCCACTGTCTTTTTGGGAAAGGATTGACGCCAGCAAATGCTCGGTGCCGATATATTTATGCCGGTTGAGGCTGGCGATTAAAACGGCTTTTTCTAAAAGTTTTTTTGTTTCTGGCGCTAAACCAACTTGCGTGACTGCTGATTGGTTGGCTGATACTTGACTCAACTCGGTTTTCAATTCGTGAGGTTGAACTTTGGCTTTAGCTAAAATTTGAGCGGCGATGCTGCCGGTTTGCTGGCTTAAAGCCAATAAAAGATGTTTGGGCGTGACTTGGCGTTCACCCAAAGCCAAAGCAAAATCAAACGCTTTTTTAATCACGTTTCGGGAATGAGTGGAAAATTTTTGAAAAATATTTAACATAAAAATTAAGCACCAAATTTCAAATCACAAGCTCCAAATAATAATTCAAAAGTCAAAAATTAAAAGTCAAAAGTCCAAGTTAAAAGTTAAAAGTTTTTAATTTAATTACTTTTGAATTTTGCATTGTAATTTTGACTTTTGCCTTTTGAATTTGGAATTTGTAATTCTAGGCCATTTGTCGCAGGGCTTTAATTCTTTCTTCAATTGGCGGGTGAGTGGCAAATAAACTGGAAAAAAGATGTTTGGCGCCGCCAAAAGGGTTAGCAATATATAAGTGAGCCGTGGCGTTGTTGGCGCGGCGCAAAGGCTGATTTTGCTCGGCAATTTTTTCCAAAGCGCGCGCCAAGCCTTCAGGATAGCGGGTTAAAAGCGCGCCTGAAGCATCAGCCAAAAATTCGCGCTTGCGGGAAATCGCTAGTTTAATTAATTCGCCAATAATCGGGGAAAGAATTAATAAAACTACGCCGATTAAAAGTAAAATTGCCTGAATTTGGCCGTTTGATTTACTGTCGCGATCGCGGCCGCCCCAAAAACGGACACGAATAAACCAGTCAGATAAAAGCGCTAATAAGCCGACTAAAATTACGACAGCCGTCATTAACAAAATATCATAATTTTTAACGTGGGATAATTCATGGGCGATCACGCCTTCCAATTCTTCATTTTTTAATTTTTCAATCGCGCCGGCGGTCACCGCGATTGAAGCGTGGGCGGGATTGCGGCCGCAGGCAAAAGCATTAATCGCCGGATCAGCAATGACATAAATTTTGGGTAAAGGCAGACCCGCGGTAATGGTTAAGTTTTCGACCAGCCGGTATAAATACGGATTGTCATTTTTGGCAATTGGCCCTTTGGCGCCCGCGGCCCAAAGCGCAATTTTATCGCCTTGAAAATAGCTGGCTAAGGACATTAAAACCGAAATAATGGCGGCAAAAATCAGGCCAGCATAGCCCATTTCGGTCAAGCGGGAAAAAGTCCAGCCCAAAAACAAAACTACGGCAATGAAAATTACCATTAGTGTTGCGGTTTTGCGTTTGTTGGAAGAGATTTGGTTGTACATTAAAATAAGTCAAAAGTTAAAATTCAAAAGGCAAAATTTAAAATTAAAATTCAAAAGCAATTAAATTTTTAACTTTTTACTTGTATTTTTTATTTTTGCCTTTTGACTTTTACCTTTTTAGTCTAAAACTTAACTTTCACATTTTCCCGTTCCTCGCCATCAGCTTCAAAGAATTCAAATTTTTTGAAGCCAAGCAGGCTGGCCACCAAATTACTCGGGAAGACTTCAACGCTGATATTAAAGTCGCGGACATTGCCGTTGTAAAATCGTCTAGCCGCCTGAATTTTATTTTCCGTGTCCGAAAGTTCATCTTGGAGCTGCAAGAAATTTTGCGAGGCTTTTAAGTCAGGATAATTTTCCGCCACGGCAAAAATTGATTTTAAGGTTTGCGACAGCATATTTTCCGCTTGGCTTTTGGCCGCTACGCCTTGAGCGGAAATCGCGTTAGCGCGGGCGGCGGTGACTTTTTCAAAAAGCTCGCGCTCGTGTTTGGCATAACCTTTGACGGTTTCAATTAAATTCGGGATTAAGTCATGGCGGCGTTTTAATTGGACATCAATGTCAGAAAACGCTTCTTGGGTCCGATTTTTTAGCGAAATTAAGCGATTAAAAACATAAATCAGCCAAATTGCAATTAAGCCGATGGCAATAAAAATTATCCAAGAAATATTAGACATAGGGCCTTTCTCCTTTAAGAAAATTATTTAATAAAATATTGTTGCTCAAATTTAGTTTTTATGTTAAAATATATTTAAAATCCCTGTTAATATCATTTAAATTATATAATAAAGGAGGGGGTTAGTCAAAGATTTATTTTTTCCAAATCAACCTAGCGCCAAATTAATCATTAATTAAACCATATGGCGCTAGTAAAACATGTTAATAAATCACAAATTCAAAATCACCCGCCCGACTTCGCCTTTGACCATTGGTTTATTGTGGTCGTAACTATTAACATTTAATCATTGTTTCTGAGTTATGATATTCAGGGCGAAGTCAAAGGCGGGCAGGCAAATCCCAAACCCGCCTGCCGACGCTTTATAAATTTGCTTAAATACAAATAATAGGGCAAGGGAAAATAAATTATTTATGAGAAAAAGTAGGGACGGCATTGGCGGGCAGGTAAGCACCAATGTCAAAATTCAAAAGTAATTAAATTAAAAATTTTTAACTTGGACTTTTGACTTTTAATTTTTGACTTTTGAATTCTTATTTGGAGCTTGTGATTTGTAATTTGGTGTTTAAATAAGGTGTTTTTACGCTTAGTATTTTACGTTGATTTGTCATTTGGATTTTGAGATTTTAAAGATTCTTTTGTTGCTAATTGCTTTTTAATTTTTTAAAATTTTAATTAAAATTTATTAAAATTATATAAATTTATGATAAATTTATTTTTTAAATTGAATAAATTTTCCGTTTTTTTTCTGGGTTTAGTGACGATTTTTGCTGTCACTTTTTTTATTTCCGCCTCCTTTGTTTTGGCTGCTTGGGTGGGGCCATCGCAGCCGCCGCCGGCCAGCAACTTGCCGGGATTTATTTTCAATAATACAAGTCCGCAAAGCGGCGCGAATTTTAATATCGCGGGTAACGGGACAATCGGCGGTAATTTAATCGTCAGTGGCACTGCCAATGTCACTGGCCAATTAACTGCCGTCAACGATATTTGTTTAGGCGGCGTTTGTAAATCCGCTTGGCCGACTGATACTTTATGGACTGATGCCGGCGCTTATATCTATCCGACCAATTATAATCAGATTGGGATTACTGACACAGGCAGTATTGGTATTGGCACGACCAATCCTGCTAAAAAGTTGGAAGTAATTGGCGGTAACGATGAGCAGGCTTTAAGAATTGCTGAAGCTAGCGGCGGTACTGTCGGCCGATTAGAATTAGGTTATAACAGCGCTAGCGACTATGGCCGGATTCAGGCCTGGGATCAAACCGCAACACCTCAAGCGAGAAATTTAATTTTGCAACCAGGCGGCGGTAATGTTGGTATTGGTACCACTAACCCCGGTTCCTCATTAGATGTGATTGGGCCATCTAGCCTAGGCACTTCTGCGATTAAAGGGTCGTCAGATGCGTCAAGTGGGGCGGCAGTCTATGGTTCAGCTACTGGTCCTGGTGGTGTTGCTATTTTAGGCGTATCAAGTCAAGGTAATGCTGGTTTATTTTCCGGCCAAGTCGTGGTGTTTAGCGGTAATTTTTTGGTTGTCACCGGCAATGTCGGCATCGGCACCGCGGCACCAACGCAAAAATTGGA
>MHII01000033.1 GCA_001817425.1 Candidatus Buchananbacteria bacterium RIFCSPHIGHO2_02_FULL_39_17
AAACGCTTCGTAATAAGCATATAATGGGTAATAAAAGTCACATTTTCAATTTTCGAACTGCGCAGCAATGCCGCATCAGTTGATGCGAGCGATAATATCTTTAAAATAAGATGATATAATCTATCCGTTTCATTCTCATTGAGCTCCATTTCCTCAATACTAATCTCCTCAACTAGCGAGAGCAGCATCTGATCAATAATTAAGCTCATCCGATAAAGCGATTGCACAACATCCACCTTCGATTTATCTAATAAAATTCGAATCGTCATTTTCGCCGTATCTTCATAACTAATCTCTGCTCCCATCAGAAACGCCAACGTCTGCCTAATTCGCAGTTTCACCTCTCGTGACAACATTTTCTTGCCATAAAACGTAATCTTCTCAAACCCCATATAATACACTTTAAGCAAAACTCCTTCAATATTTTCTACATACTCATCCGCATTGAGTAAAATTTGTTCCCGCGACAATTTCACTCCGCTCTCTTTAGCGATTCGCAGCGTATTATCCTCCATCTCCTGCACAAGTAAAGACGTTTTTTCTTTCAAATGATTCTTTTGCACCCACGCTTTAGGCAGCGAGAGCGCATACGTCGTCCCCGCCACTAATTGAATCTTTCGCCGTTCTATTCCCATATCTTCCCAAAATACTTCAAACTATATAAATGTTTCTCATACTATATAGTTAATTTTTTTCTATATGTAGTATGTAGGATAACTATATATTTTCTCTTAGGCCTCTATTTGTTAGATAAAACGAAAAAAACAGAAAAAAAATAAAACAAACGGAGAAAAAAATGAATAAAAACATAAGACAAGAATTAAGCGACATCGTAGGAGATGTACATGGATGGACAACCGCAGCTTTGTATTCACCATTGGTGATGGGGCTTACAGGTTGTTCTGAACAAGACCAACAATATCTTCTCACGGCAGGAATCGTGGGTGGAGTAGTATTAACGGGTATAGGAATAGCAGCATATCTGGTTCGAGGTAACAACCAAGAACAACAAACCTATCAGAACCAAACAAACTTGAGAGCCACACCCCGAACAGAATACCGCGCAGAAGTATATAGGCCAGTCGAAACAAAAGCTACCTCGCGAAAAACAACAAATTCGCGAACCGAACAAAAAAATAGGGACAGAACAAGTGATAATACAAGTTCCAGTGGCTACGACTTCACCCCTTCCTATATCGATAGTGGCTCTTCCCATGATTCTGGAAGTCACGGCAGCTCAGGTCACAGCTGTGGTGGAGGAAGTCATAGTTGCAGTAGTGGTTCAAGTAGTTGTAGTTCAGGCAGCAGCTGCGGTGGCGGTTGCGGAGGTGGTGATTAAATGGGAATTGAACAGCTGGCGCAGAACGAGTATAGTGTTCTACCCTCTAGATTTTCTCATCTTGGACAAAAAGAACAACAATACTTTACAGATTTGCAACACTACCAAGCCCCTTGGCTCTATGAAAAATTACTCCAAGAAAACCAAATCGCAAGCCCAGACGACTACAATCATCGCTTCACTGAATTCAAAAAATACGTCGCCCTCCTCTTCATCTCTCAAGAGCCTCTAGGCATGATCAGTCCAAAAATCGATACCCTCTGGCACCAATTCATCCTCTTCACAAGACAATACCATGAATTTGGCCAACAATTTTATGGACGCTACATCCATCACGAACCAACTACCTCTCTAACCCCTCTAAATCCAAAAAGTAACGGAACATTCGAAGCATGGTATCATAAAGTATATGGATGTTTGCCAGATGTGTGGAATGAGTAAAGAAAAGAGAAAGTAAAAAACATTCTCACTCATTATCACATTTTACAAAACCATGGATCTAAATAAGTAATAGCATCAAGAGTAATTCTCTGGGCAGATGAATCTTTGGCCGTTTTTATTATTGTGGTTAGATCTGTATTATATTTAACAGTAACAAGTTGATAGCCTCTGAACTGATCTTTATTTTGCAATACTGTATTAAAAACATCTATGGCGATAGGGAATGCTTCTTCAAGAGTTTTAAGAGAATGATACTTCTCTTGTAAGAGTGGTTGCGCAATCTTTCTCCCCGAACCAATTACTCCATATAATTCAACACAAGATACTTCACCATTTGTGATCTGCAACATATCCGGTTTATAATTATCGGAAATTCGAAGAACCAATCGTGTAATACCATATGCGGGAGATTGAATAGTTGAATCAAGTAAAGATCGTATCTCTCTTTTAAACATCATCGCATCAAGTTCTTGTTCTAATTGCCTGCGCTTCTTCACTCTTTGTGATTGTTCTACTGTAAAACAGTCTCTAAGCGATTGTTCTAAAAGAGCAATTTGACGATCAAAAGAATCCGCATCCGTCTGTAAGATAAAAGGATCAGTAAGTAAATCCGCCCGATTTGGTGCTTTAGAAAACTGATGTATCGATAACCCACCAACATCAACCATAAAAAAATGACCAGACGAACCAGAATATACTCCGGATAATTTTATTGTACTTGTTTCCTCTTCTTCACAAGTATACACCCCAAAATCAATTTTCAATTTAGGATAAGTTCCTTCTCCATTGGTTGCTAAGCAATCTGCAATTAAAAGAGCCCCATCCAAAGTCTGTAATCCAAGCACAACTGTCATAAAAAAATAAGATTATGGAGACTTTTTCATGTTATTTCCTCCAATCAATTCTCGCCAGCCTGTTCATCCAAAACAGTATAACGTTTAATTCTAATCTCTAAATCTCGTCCTTTAAGTGCCTGTTTTCTTTGTGTGAGGTAATATACTCCTCCTCGCTGTTCCTCTAATTCATGTAACTTACAATAAAGGTCTCCTTGCGCCCCCACAATATTATCTAATTTAATATCTCGATGAGAAGAAACAGCGTGTCGTGCCCTTGCCTCTTCATGCTTCCCTCTCGAATATTCCATCGCCGCACCCCAATATTCTCGTAACTCTTTGATTGGTAACGTTTCTGAACAAAACTCTCCAATCGGACTTCCATGTTCTCCCCAATCTGCAGCGATGTAAGCCGTTGCAACTGCCTGGTCTCCATCCATCAAAATAACCCCTTCAATAGTATTCGTGTGTCCATACACTCTAACCAATAACCTGCGTCCATCATCAAAACCTACATTCGCGCAATATTCTCCTACTTTAAAATCTGTAATTGTAACCATTGTTATTTCCTCCACTAAGTATTAGTTAACCCCCTAAAATCACCCTTATTTATAAACTTTTCGCTCTTTTCACTACTATTTAGATAATACACTAATTTTATCTATCAAGAAAAATCGTGCAAGAGAGAATGACCAATCTTGAAACAAGAATAGAATTAGGTATATATCAGCACTACAAAGGCAACCTCTATGAAGTAATTGGCATCGCCAAACACACTGAAACACAAGAAGAATATGTAGTCTACCGTGCACTCTATGGAACCTATGACTTATGGATTCGCCCAAAATCCATGTTCTGCGAAACAATTACAACAGACGGACAACAAGTGCCGCGATTCAAATATATTAGAGAAAAATAAATTATCCTCCCTATTCAAAGCATCTCACTTCTCCACAATCTCAATTCCCGGCAGATAAATATAATACACCTTTTCATTTTGCCGTGTCGTAACCGCCAGCGCTTGTGCCGCAGAAATGACACGATACGGAATCTGCCGTCTGGTAAGCTCTTCTTGTAATTGTGCATACTGTTTTATTTTTCTTGAACGCACAAGCAATACCTCCTGCTGCGAGACATGCGCAGCAATATCTTTCACAAGCGCATCTAATGTAAAAGGAATTTTCGTTTGTACAAATTCAAGATGGCCTGTATATCCCATTTACCTTACTTTGAAACACCGTTCTTTAAATAGATAATGGGCAGTATTCTCAACTTCTATTTTTCCTCCACAAACATCTTTAAAATACAAGAATAATCCCCAAAAAATATTTCCATCTATAATCACAATTCAATCTTGCTCTTTTACAAAATCTCCTTCTCGTGCCTGCAACTGTTCAAATACTTTTTTCATCAATCTAGTCTCAATTTTCACCGAATGCGTCCGCAAGCCAATGTTAAACGCACTCTCTACATTTTCATACACTCCCACATCAACTAAAATCGGAATACGCTGCGCATGACCAAACGGCGGCACTGCCCCAATCTCACAGCCCGTTTTCACAACCACCTCCTCTGCCGTCGCCATCCTAATTTTACTCTTCGACCAACCTAGCGTCGCTGCCACTTTCTTCGAATCAACTTTTCTATCTGCCGCCACATCAACAATAATCCATTCTTCTCCGTTTGTAAACAATAACGCTTTAATCCCTTGCTTCAGCTCAAATCCCCGAGTCTTTGCCGCATCTGAGCTTGTAATTACTGCTTCATGTTCAAGATACGTTGGATAAATATCTAAAGAACTAAAAAACACTCTTATCCGCTCAACTTCTGCCTGGCTCATAATCTACTTTGTCCACAAGAACATATTTAAAAATGTTTTGAAATCTACTATTCAAATCCCACACACCTTCCTCCCCGTCTTCTTAAAATAATCCTGATGATATTCTTCCGCAGCATAAAACCCCTCAGCTGCCACAACCTCAGTTACAATTTTCTTACTCGCACCCAATTTCTTCTGCAATTTCGCAAGCGACGTAACCGCCATCTTCTTCTGCTCCTCCGTATAATAAAAAATAGCAGACCGATACTGCGAACCCACATCCGGCCCTTGCCGATTCAACTGCGTCGGATCATGCATCTCCCAAAACACCTCTACCAACTCAGAATACGACACCACATCAGCATCAAACTCAACTTGCACCGCCTCCGCATGTCCAGTTTTACCAGAACACACCTGCTCATACGTCGGATTCGCAACCCTGCCACCGCAATACCCTGCCATAGTCTTCACAACCCCTTTCATTTCAGAGAACGTAAACTGCACATGCCAAAAACATCCTGCTGCAAATATTGCTTTTGTTAGTTTCATGAGCTCCTCCCTGATCCAAAATCAAATAACGATATTAATTCAAACGTTGAAAGCACTTTTATTTTATCTTGTAATTTCAATCTCTTATCATTAGACCACAAAGGGCATTTCATTTTGAGAGCCACTGCAAAATATTCAACATCATCAGGATCAGGACAGATATTTTTTGCCATTGGTATATAATTATCAAACTCATAAAATGACAATATATTTATTTTTGCGGAGAACAATGTCAGAAGTATATCCACATCTTTAGCATCTAAACCTGATTTTTCACAAATTTCAGAACGATGTTCAATACATTCTTTCACAATTAGTTCAGGTGCATACAATGTAAGCTCATCCGAGAAGAAAAGATCAGCAGTTTTACTCTGCTTTGTTGCAATCAATAATGAAAAAAGAACGTTTGCATCCGCAACAAGTTCCATTATTCAGTACGCCTCTGGATATTTTTTCTTCAATTTTTCATGCATTGACTTATTTATCTTCTTTCCCAATTCTATGGCATCTTCCTCAGTCAGTTTCGATTTTGCCACAATCGCTTTAAACAGCACTAACTGCGCCAACTTCTGTCGAATCGCCCCTCGCGCCACTTCCGACCAATTAATCTCTGCACACTTATCCATCTGTACTTTCATATCCTCTGGAATTGCTAATGTTAACGTTGCCATATTGTTACCTCCACGAGTTACACTTAATACACTAGATACAATGGTTATATTTAAATATTTTGTCAAATTCCTCCTCAAACAAAAATCCAACATTTCCCCCACAAACATTTTTAAACAACACCTCATTTTTAATAGTAAATAGTCTTGAGAGTGTTCTGAAAAAAATGATACAATCCCAAATGACACATAAAAGTCATCCCTCTCAAATAGAAGGAGTTTATCTGTATCGTAGTTGGGAAATTGGTATGATTACGATGTATAAAGCGATAGTATCTCCTCAAGATGGTGTATTTATTACAGGAACGCTTGAAGATATTAAAATTGGTCAGTTTTATCCTTTTGCCAATGATTTACTTCATACCTATCAACGTGCAAAAAAAGATGACACCAAAACTCTCTGCGATCTTTTTGAAGGAACTACTTCTTTTTTGGAAAAATATCCTGCCAGTGCCTATGATCATCGAATGAATAGGCTTATCCCAGAAGAAGAACAACGCATCCATCGTTTGATAACGCACGAGTACACTCTAAAAGACCTTGCTTCATATGCTTTACGTCATATAACGCACCCTAAAGATGTATATAATCTAGGATGGGGCTTGAATGAAGATCTTTTTGCAATCTTCAAAAAAATATACCCTCACACATTCAAAAAGAATCCATTTAGAAAAATTGAATTTCTAGACTAAAAACATATCTTTCTTCTCTTAATTCTATTCTACTTCCTTTTCATCATCTCCATAACTTCCAAAGACGTCGTCGCCTGTTCCGCTTTCTTATCATCGCGAAACTTCACAAACCGCGGGAAACGCAACGCCAACCCCGAACCAGTAGTATGATAGGGACTCTTTGTAATCTCTGCCGCCAACACCTCAACCACAATCGCCGGTTCAAACCATACATCAGCTTCCATTTCTCGCTTCACCTGCAACCGCGCCGCTTTATGACTAATTTTATACTTCGCCAACCGCGTAGGCAATTCCTCAAGCAACTCATCTGTTAATCCCGTTCCTAACTTGCATAACGTCTCAAATGTATCCGTCTTCTCATTATACGTCGCACACAACAGCGCTCCATACACTCCGCTCCGTCTACCACGTCCATAAAACGCACCCACAATTACCAAATCAAACGTATCACTCATCTCTTTGACATACTCTTTTTTCCATTTGATCCAATTCCACCCTCTCGTTCCCGCCTGATACTCTGAATCCTCTGCCATCGATTTGATAATAATACCCTCAAATCCCGACTTCAACATTTTCACAAAAAACGCATGTATCTCCTCAACATCATCTGTGACAATTTTATCTGCAATCGTCAGATGTTTTCCACAAGATACAATCTTCTCAAGTAATCCTGTCCGTGTATAATACGCCTCATGCAACTGCGTCTTTCCATTATAATACAACAAATCAAATAACTTCAATTGCACCGGCACTTTCATCACAAAATCAGCCACATCATGTTTTCGTTTCCGCTGCATCAACGTCTGAAATGGTAAACATTTTCCCGCAGCATCAATAGCAATCACTTCCCCTTCCACCACAAATTCTTTCGCATCCACATTCTTCTCCAAATACCCCACAAGATCTGGAAACTGATTTGTGATATTCTCTAATCGTCGAGAAAATAACGTAATTTTACCTTTCTTATCTTTATGCGCCTGTATTCGCTCCCCATCATACTTCCCTTCTACTGTCACTTTCCCTGGCATCTTCTTTGCAACATCTTCTAAAGTTTCCACACGCTGCGCAAGCATCATCTTAATCGGTCTGCCCACATGCACATCAATCTTCTCAACACCCTTCAATCCTTCTACAACAAGCGTTTCGGCAATCACACCAACATCT
Organism: Candidatus Buchananbacteria bacterium RIFCSPHIGHO2_02_FULL_39_17; assembly: GCA_001817425.1. Lineage (GTDB taxonomy): Bacteria > Patescibacteriota > Patescibacteriia > Buchananbacterales > UBA6539 > HO2-39-17. Next base: position 7,506 of record MHII01000033.1, read on the forward strand.
GGACAAATATTATATGCTGCCTCTAATATCCCCTTATTCTTTTTCTCCCCCGTATACGCAATCGCCAGTGCATCAAGCACTGTCATATCTCCCACGCCCATCCGTAATGTACTCATCACCATCCGCGTAATATATTTCGCTCCACTCGGCGACGCTTTCTGCAATAATTGCGCAATAATTGTAACCTTCGCATCCTGTGATCCACTTCCTTCTAACGACGTCACTTTATGTAACTTCTCAAACACCTCTCGCAATGTTAATGTACCAAGAGGCACAAGCGTCTGCGGTTTCTTCTGCAATGCTTTTTCCGCAGTTAACCCAATATCTCCCGTTTCATCCAACATCTTCCCCAACTTTCCCAGTTCCATCCCTGACGCCATCGCCACCGCTTTCAGCACCGACTTCTCCGCCATCCCTAACACTTCTCCCTCATACTCAGATGCAATCTGCCCAAGCGTCAAATACGCCACCTTCGCAATATCTTCTGTTGGTACACTCTTAAAAAAATCCGCTAAAATCTCCCGCATAGAATTACCAGAAGACGTCTTTTCTAGTTGCGAATATACCTCTACTACTTGTTGAAAGTCCATACCAAGAAAAAATATCAAGACCTATATAAACTCTACTTCCCTATTTCAAATAATTTTCTCTTCCCCAACTTTTATAAACACTCCCTCAAATTTTCAACACATGAACATCAGCCAAACTACAGAAAACTACGAAATCGCTCCCGGAATTGAGGGGAAAGTTCTAAGCATTCGAACACAATGCCCTTTAGACCAATCACTTCTCGGTCTTGTCATCCAAATAATAGAACAACAATCCCCTCCTCAATATTATTACCTTGGCTGTGTCACCGAAAAACCAGCCTACGGTCATCCCACCTCTATTTACAAAATCGGTATCCCTCTATCTCTTTTAAAAGACTACGACTTACCTGAACGCCTATTCACTCTGCCGCCTCTCTTTCAACAAAGATAATTCGTATTAATATTAGCCACCGAAACATTTATAAAACTACTTGAAAGTAACAACGTAATGACCGACCCCCTGACCCAGAACCTCTCCGAACTCACACAGTACACACACATTCATATTTCTCCCGAATTAGAAACCCAAATCGCTCCCCATCGTGATTCGTTTGAATACTTTTCCCAATTTCCGTACGAATCCTGGCAACCCGCTCAACCTCGCGTTGCATTTATCAAACACTATGCAACCGGCCAACGTCTTCTCGACATCGCCTGTGGTGGCAATCCCGTGACCGCCCAAGTCCACATCCCCTATAAAGCCGGGATGGATATTTCTCCCAAAGCCGCACTCATGGCAAAAGACCAATTTCAAGATTTTTACCTCTGCGATTTCACCCAAACCTCTGCCGAATATTTACAGCGCTTAGGTACATTTGATACTATTGTCTGTTCTGAATTTCTCGAACATACCAAAAACCCCACAGCCACTCTCGAAAAAATACTTCCGCTATTACATTCTAAAAGTAAACTATTAATTACCGTTCCCAGCGGTGAAAGTATCGCCATGCAGCTAGATAAATATACTCACAAAGGACACTGGCACCGCTTCGAGTTGTTTCATAAAACTCACACCAGTTTACTTCCTCTGCCCGCCTGGCATCATCTTTTCAGCACCGCCGGATTAGAAGAAGTCGTATTCGATTTTCGCCCCTCCGATATTGTTGAAAACTTTCCCAAAGAAAACTTTCCCGGTTGGAAACAACTCTGTTCTCTCGCCCCGCAATATTTCGGTCATCAATATTTTTTTGCGTTGAAGAAGAAAAAATAGTGAACTTTTCCACATACGACAATTTCGACCACAACCTTTTTAAATAATATACTACTTTAGGATAGTATCATGTCACTCCTCTCTCTCAAGACTAGTATCACATTTATACTTGCACTCTTATTTTTCTCAATTTTAATCATCTCTCTCACTCAATTATCCTCTCTATCACCAAATTCTTCTCAACCAACCATCACCCCCAGCGATCGCATCACTCAAGACCAAATCAAAGTCTATTCCAACCAAATCGTGCTCAACGTCAAAGACGCCAGCTGGGCAACATTCACCCCCACAGGCTCAATGAAACCTCTCTTCGACGAAAAAAGCAATGCGTTAGAAATCAAACCAACCTCACCTAGCGACATCAAATTAGGCGACATCATCGCGTATCAATCTGCGCAAGACGCAACCGACATCATCATCCATCGCGTCATTAACATAGCACAAGACAACCAAGGAATATACTACATCGTCAAAGGTGACAACAACCAAACTGCTGACCCACAGAAAGTCCGTTTTGAACAGATCCAAGGGGTTGTTGTGGCAATTATTTATTGAAAAAAAAGTAATAGATAATATCAAAAAAAATAATCTGTTTTAATTAAAATGACAAAATCATCTCTTTTGAAAAATGATCCTATACTTTGGGCTGAAATATATGATAGCTGTGTAACCTATTCACCAACATATTTTGGTCTCTCATCCATAAAAGATGTTCAAATTATTCCCGCTCCCGTTCCAAAACAAATTAAATCTCTGTCCTCAATTATTGAACAATTTTGGGATGGTATGAAAAAAATAAATCAAAAATTACGCAATGATGCAAAATATGTTCTTACAGGTCTATCTGATATAGATGTGAAGAATACGACTCTCATTGTCAAAGCCTATCAAACTGATTACGCCACTGTACTTTTTAAGAATAGTCGTACTCAACCATACAACCAGCAGCTGTCAGTCGAACAACAACAGTTTCTTGACACGCAATTTTTTACAGTAGGTGTAGAAGGATATGTTACCACAGACAATCAACAGGTTTTATTTGGTACGCGTGCTGATCGTGGTCCTCGGGCAGGATTACATGAAACCATTCCTCGTGGTTTAGTTGATTATCAAGTTGACTCTAAAAATCTTTTAATTGACTCATTAGCCCGGGAACTACAAGAAGAAACCAATTTAGACTTTTACAAAGATATGAGTACATCACAACCCATTCATATTATGCTTGGCTCAAAATTTGGTGACTGCACTATAGTAAACCATATGGTCTGTAAAACAGCATCTATCCCAAAAGCAAAAGCAAATCCTGCAGAACATACTAATCTGTTTTGGCTCAATGCGCAAACACCAAAAATCTATAGAGAAATAATGGATAATCGAATACAATATAATCCTGCAACAATAATCACATTAGAAGAATTTTATAAAGCAAGTAAAATAAGAGTATAAAATAAAAAAAATGATAAAAACCGTAATCTTTGACGTTGGTCGTGTTATCCTCTATGATCCTGACAATGAATTAATTTTTGCTGACATGGCACATCATTGTCAATTAACCACTCAGCGTATAGAAGAAATCATAACTCCACTCATTCCAAAATATCAAACTGGTGAATTAAACGATGAACAATTTTGGGAAACATTCCAACATCAATCAGGCATTTCTCTTCCTTTGAATTATCATAATTTATGGAGTGATGTATTTTCTCAAAGATCCGTTATCGATTATAGTATTCTCTCACTTGCTCAGACACTGCGTCAACAAGGGCTCCGCACAGCAATTCTTTCCAATACCATTCCGCCACATGCCAAAGTAAATAGAGAAAGAAATCTGTTTAAAGGATTTGACCCAATTATTTTATCCTGCGAAGTTGGATATCGCAAACCAGAACCAAGCATATATCTAATCGCCGCACAACAATCAAAATCAGCACCCGCAGAATGTCTTTTCATCGATGACATAGAAAAGTATGTTACAGCCGCAAAAGAAATAGGAATGTATGCACACCATTACAAAAACAAAGAATTATTAGAACAATATCTGCGTGACTTAAAAATATTATAATAAAATACAGTCCAAAACCATGGCTCGACAACAGAAAGAAACCACCCAAACAATAACCGATCTCTCCGCTCTGTTACCTCCCGGCCTATTTGATAATTTCTTTGACGAAATTAAATTACCCGCATCTCGAAAACCAAAATCACATTTCTCTCCCCCTCCCCTCCCTTCCCCCTCTGCACCAACCACTCCTGCATCATCATCCTATCATTCCCTTCCCACAAATGACAGCCCTGCGTACCTCAAAGTGAAAACCAAACTCGAACACCTGTTCCTCGAATCAATCCTGCAAGAATCAACCGCCCATCCTTTTGCCGCAATCTCCCTCTCCGACATCGGCAGAAGAGCAAGTACCAATCCCAAATACATCCCGTTCAATGAAGACTATATTCCTGCATTGTTAGAAAAATATGTCACAGATAGATTAATCCAACAAGAATTCGTCACCCTCACTAGCGGCCGTACTCAGCCCATCTACGCGTTAAATGCACTCAACAAACCTACATTAGAACATCTTCTCTCCACAACACAAGATCCATTCGAAATTCAAAAAGAATCTCTTTCTCCTAGAAAAAAAAATAGAACCAGAAGAATACGACTCACCCCAGAGAAAAAACAAGACGTTGCCACATTATGTACACTAGGATTATCTGCAAACGATATAGCAACAGAGATGAACATAAGTACACAAATAGTATATAAGATAGGTCGTGAACTTAATCTTTCATTTAAGAAACATGATGCCCATTCTATTGGTTCAATCAAACAGTTACTTGCAGAGGATAATCTAATCGATATCTATCGTAAGTTTTCGTTTCCATCTGCCATTGCATTTTATGATTACTGTAATAGATACAACATCACCATCCCTCAACCTCTCACTCCTCATCGTTTAGATATATCAATTGATACACTCATCGAACAAGGCAAATCGCTCGAAGAAATTGGTGAACTTAATCATAAAACAAGAGAATGGGCGCGTCAGTATATTGTAGGCAGTGGCTGGTATGGACAATGGGTACAAAAACGACAGGAACAAACACAAGAATTTCAAACGAAAAAAGAAAAAGCAACCCAAGCTCAATTACTTTCAATTCTCTCTCAGCGATTAGTACAACACGCTGCAACAGAAAGCTGGGCAATGCAGAAAGCGGTGGAATATTTCGTGCAGTTGGATAAAAGATACCACGAGGCAAAACCATTCTCTACCTATGTTACACTTTTTCAATCTTACGAACAGGCACAACAACAAGGGGAAAAAGTAACATTACAAGAATTAGCAGAAAGAGCAGGATTTGCTTATGCCTCAACGGTAGGACGTATTTTTGCTGCAGTCAACGTTGAACCGATGTTTGGTAATAAAGTTCGCAGTCAAAACTCCATTTGTCGTCCAAAATTAAAATTAGAAGCTCTGGCTCGTGGCGCACAGATTGGATTAGGTGTTGTTGATATTAGCTATTTTGTAGATATTCCTTATCCCACTGTATATAAATATCTCTCTACCCATTACGGCTCAGTTACTCCCACAACAGTAATAGAACTAGAATACAAATCTACAGATAGACGGAAAATAGAGAAAACAGCCAGTTATTCTCTTGCCAGCCAAATCTACGAAGCCGCAGATGAAAAATTTTCTCTTGACGAAATAAGAATGTTATTACCAAAGCCCAAAGGAGGAAGACACGATTCACATAAAATCCAAGAAATCCTCACCTCCCGTCCACACATCGAACCACTCCTCATCACTCTCCTCCAAAAACTATATAACAAACCAGAGTTAACAAAGCCGTATAAAATATCATTCTAAAAACGAGAACATGACAGAGACCTTATTTGATAAAGTACGTACCCATTTAAAAGAATATCCTGATGCCTCTCCCAATAGTGTAACTCACGCCATAGGATGTCGATTTAACACCACACGCGCGTATCTTTATATGATTCATCAAGGCTTTTCCTCTCCAAAAGAATATTATGACTCATTACAACAAAAAAAATCATCTCAAATTGCTCCTGAAGATATAGAAAAAAAAGTAGAAAATCACACCTCACAACTTTCTCCAAAATCATTTACTCAAATAAATTTCTCTTTTCCCTCCCTTCCCACAGACATCGGCCTCATATATACAACTGTCGAAGGGAAAATTACCGCTGTCCTACTCGAATCAATCCTCCAAGAATCAACAGAAAATCCTTTTGCCGCAATCTCCCTCTCCGATATCGGCAGAAGAGCAAGTACCAATCCCAAATACATCCCGTTCAATGAAGATTACATCCCTGCGTTGTTAGAATTCTTTGTCAAAGAACAGATTATCGAACAAGAACTTGTTACATCTAACAGCGGCCGTACTCAACCCATCTACGCGTTAAATGCACTCCAACAACAAAAAATAAAAGAAATAACTAAAGTCATTCAGACCACCATCTCCTTAGAAAAGAAAACAAAATCGTATTCAACACAAGAACAAGAATTCCCAGCATTATTCGCATTAGGATTACCACTCACTGCAATTGCAACTGAACTAAACCTCACAAAAGTAAACGCCCAATCCTATGCAAGTCGTCTTGGTCTTTTCTTCAAAAAAGGACGTGGTGCAGACTACGTTGACACAATCAAACAATTGCTTGCCGATGATAATTTAATAGACATCTATCGCCGCTTTTCATTCTCTTCTCCTTTGACCTTTTATACTTATTATCATAACCATAATCTTACCCTCCCTGAAAATCTCACCCCTCTACCTATTGAAAAATCACTTGAAACTCTCATTGAACAAGGCGCATCACTTGAAGAAATCGGCGCAAGTAGAAGTAAAAGTCATGGCTGGGCTCAGCAATATATCAAAGGTAGTGGCTGGTATACTACCTGGGAAAAAAAACGTAGCCAACAAACAAAAAAATTTCAAACCAATCAGCAAAGAGAAACACACTTTTCATTAATCACCCTCTTATCACAAAAGATGATCCAACTTGCAAAAAAAGACAGCTGGGCAATGCAAAAAGCAACAGAATATTTCCTGAACCTAAATATAAGACATCATGCTATAAAACCATTTTCTCAATATCTCACATTATTTCAGGCATACGAACAAGCTGAGCAATGCAGTGAAAGACTAACTTTAAAAGAATTAGCAATAGCCGCTGGATTTGCCCCCTATCCTTCAAGTATAAATCAAATTTTGAAAGCCGTAAATGTCCAACCTATGTTTAAAAGTGGAGAACGTAAAACCTCCCGAATTAAAAATCAACATGAATCCGTAACTTACCATAAACCAAGAGAACCTAAATTAAAAATACCTAAACCACTTACGGACCCCAAACCAAAAGCACCCTCTCAACAAATGCAAAAAGCACAGCTCAACCAAGCCCACTCCCAGCTCATCAATCTTCTCTCTCAGCGTTTGGTACAGCAAGCCCAAACTCAACCCTGGTCCACACAAAAAGCCGTAGAATATTTCAACCAATTAGATAAAAGACAACGTGGCACAAAAGAATTTCCATTCTATCTTCACTTTTTTCAAGTTTACGAATCAGCCCAAAAACTCGGTGAAAATCTCTCCATAAATCAACTCAGCAGAAGAGCAGAAATATCCCGTGGAACCATTGCAAGAATATTCCAAAGAGCCGGAATAGAATCATTATACAATCATAAACCAAAACAAACCCCCCGTAACCGGTTCGAACAAAAGAAAAAAGAAGCACTCCAGCGCAGTATAAAAATTGGTTTAGGCATACGAGATATCAGTTATTTTCTCAATCTCCCTGTTCAACAAGTGGATAAGTATCTTTCCTATCGCCGTGACTCTTCTTCTTCTGCCATATACAAAGTTCATGTATCCTACATTGATAATAAATCTCGAAAAAAAGAATTCGACTTACCTTTTGCCGATGCAAGTGAAATCTTTGAAGCACATGATGCTGGATTCTCCACCCAAGAAATAAAAGAACTCACCCGTGGCTCAGGCGATGTTCAATCCCGCAGACATAACTACCATAGTCTCTTTACCATTCAATATTTGCTCACCTCCCGTCCTCACATCGAACCCCTCCTCATCACCCTCCTGCAAAAATTATACAACAAACCAGATTTGACAAAGCCGTATAAAATAAGTTTCTAATTAACATTTTACTCTGTCCTAATATTACTTATTTTATATATTTACTTAATTTTAAGTAAGATTTATAAAGAATAGTATATTTTAAGTAACATCAATGATCATTTACAACCCTCACAACCAAATCCTCATCCAAGAACGCATAAAACAAGCAGAACATATCCTGCAGCAGATTCCCGCAAAATATTGTTTTATTACCGGTTCATTTCTCTACAAAGAAAAATACAAAGATATCGACATTTTTATTATTTCTCGAACAAAAAAAGAAATAAAAATAAATAATCCCAAAGTCAACATAACTATTCTCGACTTTAACGATCTCCACTCTATATTCTATCACTCTCTATCTAAAAGTTGCATCGCCAAAAATATCCTCCCTCAAAAACCACTCAAAGTCACCCTCGCTGATTATTGGCACGTCATCAATGAAGCGATTCCCACAATATTAAACCAAAAAGACAAATACCACAAAGATATCCGTTTTCTCATCCTCTACACTCAGTATTTCAACACAAAAGAAGTATTAGACTCATTTCAATTAACCAACAAAATCGCTTCATTTAAAGACTATCACTCAATTCTCGCCTACATTAAAAAACAAGTCCCAAAAATCATATCTCGACACGCCAAACCTTCATATACCAAACGCTTCTTCTACACCCAAGCCGCCTATTACAAAGAATATCAAGAATACGAAGCCCAAAACTTATTATACGAATTAACCCATGAAATAACCAGAGGTCTTGCACATGGTCAATCCTGAACAATTCAAGAAAGACATTGAACAAATGCTCTCCCAAGAATATAAAGTAGAATTTTTAGGTACTAATTTTGATCATATTGTTAATCTTCTCACCGATATAAAAGTCCAAAAGATATATAATTGGCTAAATGAAGTTATCCAACACAAATTCCAACCAATCGTTATTAGTTCACCAAAGCCATACAAAGAATGGACCGTAAATGAACTACTCACCTTTCGCTATCCGTTTAGTATTGGTACTACAGAATATCGTATTCTATTCGTTAAAATAAAAAATTCTGTCTACATTGAATTTCACTTAGGTGATCATAAATATTATGATAAAGTTAGAAAAGATCTTAACCTAAAATAAGTCATGGACATAAACAATTGCTCGAATAGTACTCAACCATTTTCAAAAAAAAAATCATTCTTTACTTCTCACTCTATTCTTACACTTCAAACTAAACTCCGCAACAGCAAACCTTTCCCCCACATCATCCTTAAAAACTTCCTCCCCAAACCCCAAGCAATTGATCTTCTCAAAGCCCTCAAACACGAACCATTCGAGCTTAAACAATCCGACCTCTTCTGCCTCTACCAAACCAAAGACCTCATCTCCTCAACCAACCAACATATACAACAATTCCGCACCTTCCTCGCATCAAAAGCATTCACAAACAACCTCACAAAAATAACAAATATCAAACTCATCCCAAACACCATCGATATGGCCGGCACCATCTACATCGACACCAACTACCTCCTCCCCCACGACGATCAACTCGAAGGCAGAAAAATCGCCTACATCTACTACCTCTCCACATTAACAAAGAACGACGGTGGCGCTTTAGCCTTCTACAACAGTAAACACAACCAACCAATCTCAATTGTTAAACGCACTCAACCCACATTCAACACCTTACTCCTCTTCCCCGTCACAACCAATTCTTTTCACGAAGTTGAAGAAATCATCACAAATACACAACGTATCGCAATCAGCGGGTGGTTCCATGGTTAATCCTATCTATCAAAAATCGGAAACCGTACAACAACTTAAAACCCTCTTTCAAAAAAATAAAATCCTCCCAAGCATCCAACTCCATACCTTCTTCACAGAACAAGAATACACAAAAATAAAATCAATAATCAAATCATCAACGTTCAAACATACAAAAAAACCATTACTTTACTCGTACTCCCAAGCACCAATAAAAAAAGAACTCCCCTCATTTCTCCTAGAAATACAGTCTATAACTGCCACAATTCTTTCCCAAAAAATATCATTAAAAAATCTTCAACTTCTCCAATTCCAACACAAAGATTACACTCTTTTAAACGACAAATCCATCGAACCACAGGGATACGACATCATCTTAGACCTCACAGAACACTGGCAACCCGAATACGGCGGCAACCTCATCTACACCAACGGCCAACTCACATCCTACACTATTCCCTCAAAACCCAACACCCTAACGATAATCAAAAGAACCAAACATTTTCAAAAATACCTAGAATACATAAATCATTACGCCAAAAAACAGCAACGATATATTTTAATAATAACCCTCCCACTCAAAGAAAAATAAACCAATGACATCTCAAAAAAATAAAATCCTGAACTTTCTCAAAACAAACAACCTTATGGTCCTCTCAACTATTAGCAAAAACAATACTTCACAAAGCGCCCTTGTCGCCTTCGCAGAAACAGAACATCTCGAACTCATTTTCGGCACCTTCTCAACCACTAGAAAATATACCAATCTCAAACACAACACTCGGGTATCTATTGTCATTGGCACAGACGAAACAACCAACCTCACTCTGCAATACGAAGGCATCGCATCCGAAGTCACAGGCAACGAATTCGAACAGTGCAAAAACCTCCAACTCAAAAAAAATCCTACATCCAAAAAATACGCTAATCATAAAGACCAACGCTACTTCAAAATCACCCCTAAATGGATTCGCTACTCCGACCTCTCCAAAAACCCAGAAGAAATATTTGAACTACAATTATAATGTATATATCCTTCTTACTAAATCATTTTAAACACTCTCATTAAACTAGCCCCATGTCCTACCTCACTCGTCCTTATCTTGAATCACTCGACCTCCTCATCGCCTCAAATACTCATCCTCAAATAAAAAGAGAAATCCAAAACGTAACGCTCTACTTTGATTCTGTTCAGGATCAACCACAACAAACCATCCCTCCTGAAGAATTCGCAAACTTCGAATACATCGGCGCCATCCTCCCACAAGTCTATGAAAACAATTATCCTACTGCATTTCACCTCATCCCAATTCTTGCTAAAAAAAATAATCCCTCACAACCAAACGGTTCAATAGACTGTTTCATCTATGGCTCTCCAAGTGAACACCAACTTTCTTTTCACCACGATATAATCGAAATCAACCCTGAAATTCATCAAACAAAATATAGCCTCTACCAAGGCCAAGGCGATTATCTAATTGTCGATCTTTTTGAGAAACCTCTCCCCTTCGATCCCACAAAAGAATTCTTCTTTGTTCGCAGTCCAAATAACTCCATTCAATTTGACAACACCATCTCAACTTGTAAAATCGAAGAAAAAATAAAACTACAAGAATGGATGATCTATCATAACGAGAAAGAAAGAATCATCCTTGATGAATCCTCAAAATACGCTTCTCCTAAAATTCTGGAAGAATGGATTCAACGTCACGTCGCCTCAAAATACACCTCTTGGCTTCATTTGGAAGAGAGCACCGGCGTCCCTCATCTTACCCTATTTACCGGCAATGAAAATAATCCATGGCCAAACATCACCACGTATGATAATGGACAAAAATCATACGGCGCTCATAAAGATACAACTCATTCTGCAATCAGCTATTTCGAACTCCCCTACTCCGCGCTCGATTCATTTGATCACCCCACATTTGATCCTACAACCTCACCCTTCACAAAAATCCCCGATTCACAGATAAATAAAAAACCAAAAATCACAAACAGCTATTCCCTCATCTACACTTCCCTTTCCGATTTACTCAAAAATAAACGCTGGGCATTTAACAACGTCCTGCAAAGTACTTTTATTGACGAATATAACGGGTTTACATTTAATTTAAATCAACATCTAAAAAAATAATTATTGCCCCACTAAATCACTCACTTTTCATCACACACTCCAAAAACCACGTAACCGGAATCATCCGTTTTCGATAATAATCAACTTTAGCTGGATTTCGTTTAGACAGAATTTTAGGATGATTTTCCGCAATTATCATTCCCGGCACATGCTCCCTTTCTGCAAGTAGATACCCCAACACCCTATGTCTTCCTTCATATACAATATCGCGACCAAATCGATCATGATATACCCATAAAGGTTCTGTTTGCAATTCCTCATTCTCTTGCAAAGTTTTCGAAATATCAAAAATAGCAGGAGTCGTTTTTCCTTCATAAATCTCCCCTGCTGAACGTAATCTCTTCCCTTTCACAAATAATTGATTCGTTCTGAACCAATATTTTTCACCAACAGCATAATTACGATAATCAAAAAAAGGAAAAATCTTCCCTTCTCTACTATAAAACTCATTCTCTAATCTCGAAAACGGATAATACAAATTAATTTTTCGACCATCTTTTTCAAATTGCACCAACACATCCGCGCGTGAATACGCTTTCCATCCATTTCCAGCATGTTGAAAATACTTCTCTTCAGTGTTATATTTTCTCTGCACCTCTTCAACATCAAATCCACTTCCTACATCCTCAACCGTCACAAGTACTCCTTTTTTCCCAATATATTTTATAATGCTCAGTGGCAAAGTTGGATCAGATTTATTCCCTCGTTTAATTGCATTACCTATTGCCCCTAAAACTGCTCCTGGACTTTGTATCTCTGTAAAAGCCTTGTTCAAATAGTCTGAAAATAAACATCCAAACGGTTTTTGTTCCGTAGGTGTATAATAATTTAATAACTGTTCTAAGCTAAGATCTTGCGTTTCAAACACTTCCATCTCTTCAATCCATGATGCTACTTTATCTTCAAATATAATCATCGTGTTCTCATCCATGCCGCAATTTCTTCTATATATCTTGGTGCTCCACTAATCAACTCATCTAAATCAGCTAATCTATTTTTTCCCCACTCTGCTCGTAAATGTACACAATCTGAAATGATGTTCGATTCAGAAATAACACCCTTAAAATGTGTAATACTTTTATCCACAAATTCTTTTCGGCAATACGCAAAATCATCAAACAATAAATTCCCATACATACTTATATCCAGTACTCTGTCAATAATCAACGCTGCCATCTCTATCCTATAATCTACTTCTTTTTTAATTAACGAAGGCGGCAAAGGTACATTCTTAAAACTCGCTCGTTCCGGTCCCATCTGTAATAATACTTTCTGCACTTCAGAAATATACTTTGGTACTATTTTCCTTGCAAATTTTTCTCCATTTTCTAAATACTGTTGCGAAACAGCCTCATAATTCAATACTCTTTTCGGCTCCTCGCCAACAATTGGAATATTATATGAACCTAACAACCACGCAATAAAAGGGTCCACAAGATTCCTCCCTCCCCTAACTTGATAATTACAATTAATATCAAACTCTTTTGTAACAGTATTACTCAACAAGTTCAAAGCCGTATACACCTCTGGTTCAATCTTCTCCCGAGGTAACGCTACAAACACATCTAAATCAGAAAATCCAGGCACATGCTCATCAATAACATAAGACCCATACAAAAACGCACTACATATTTCACTTTTTGTATATAACTCTCTTAATTGCTTTTCAATTTCTTCTCGTGCCAAATCATAATTCTTTCGTTCAGGGAAATAATGGTACATCATGTAATTCCTCCTTTGAAATAGAATATACTCCTTGATGTTGGGTAGCTACATTAGCTAAAAAATTTGCGTTGTGTATCGCTTCTTGAGGCGTTTTTCCCTCTAATAATTGCATAACGATCACTGCAAAAAACGTATCTCCTGCTCCCGTCTCATCAATAATAGATTCAAATGTATTCTTCGCTAAAATAGGCTTACTGCCATCTCCAAAAAAAACTGAACCTTTTTTCCCACGTGTTAAACAAATATTCGTTTGTAATTTTCGTTGTAATACTCTTCCTCCATTTAAATCATCTTTTTCTTTTGTTGCCAATCGACAATCTTCACTATTTATCTTCACTAATTTAAAATTATATCTCCTCTTAAGATCCATTGATTTTGGATCAATAAACATTGGAACTGAGATTGTTGATAATGCATCTAATAATTGCGGCGTAATCATCCCATTTTGATAATTTACTAACACAATTGCGTCATAATTTTTTAATTGATTAATTATCTTTTGTATTTGTAAATTTGTTAATGATATTCTATCTTCATACGCAATACGCATTATTTTCTTCGTTTGAGATATAATTCTATGTCGCACAGACGTGCGTCTTGTATCATCAATAATCAAAAAGCAGCGTACATTTTGTTTTTCAATATTTTGTTGTAGTATCTCTTTTTCTCTATCTTTTCCTACAACTCCAACTAAATCTACGCTAGCTCCCAATGAAGCCAGATTAATCGCTACATTTGCCGCCCCTCCTGCCTGCCATCTCTCTTCAATACAATCATAAACAGGAGCATTTTCTCGTTTTGTATTATAATATACATAACTATTCTTATCAAGAATTATATCCCCTACAACTGCGATTTTTATCATTATTCTCTCAAAAAACAAGTGCTTTTTAAATCTTATCTTTGTATCTTCTTTAAAATAGTAACAATCACTTTTTAAATTTTTCAAAATCCTCTTCATCAACTCCAAGATAGAAACCTTTATAAAACCCCTCCATTTTTTCCACCTACATGAAACGAAGTTCACGACGCTGGAAGAAAAAA
>MHII01000034.1 GCA_001817425.1 Candidatus Buchananbacteria bacterium RIFCSPHIGHO2_02_FULL_39_17
ACCGCCGAATCATTTACCCAAGCGCGCATGAGCTCCCATCCCCTCAATAATCAACCAGACGAAATATTACAAATCACGGCCAAAACCATGGCTCTCTCCGGCTTTGAAGAAAGTATCTATGGTCGTCTCACCGCCGGCGGTGACAGCACAACCCACGGCGCGAATGCCACACCTACAATCAACACACTTGTCGTCGCCTCAACCTGGCAATTTACACAACAAACTCCCTACAAACTCCCTGCCGCTGCAACAAAAATGCTTTATCTTGCATCTCAACCCTCAAACGAATCCCACTTCGCTCAACTCAAAGGCTCAGGTCGATATCTTGATCGTATTCTCCGTCTGCTTGAAGTATTGGACAATCCCGACATGAAACAAAAAGGCATCAACGAAATCGCCTATTCCACCCCTAATGGCACTCTTGCCGACACAACCTATACCAATCTTGCTCTTGCTATCCCTCATCCGCATAAACAAGACCACACCATAATCGCCTTCCCAGAAAACAGCAAAAACAATTATTTTTTCAAAGGAAAAACCCAGGCAACCGTCTATGAACTACTTCAACAGTTTGGCGAACAATACCATCTTGAACCAATTACCTTCACGTCTCCAAAACATCTTGCCCACCAAATCAACTATCCCACTCCTCTCGATGGAAAAAAACTCATGAGAAGAATTTTGTTCAATTACGTCGAAGCCATGATCGCGCCAGGCACTTTTTTAGGCCCTCAACTCATCAAAGGCATTGTCAGTTCCAATCTGAAAAATACTAAACTATTTGACCAATCCTCTCCTGCAGCTCAAGCCACCCGCACCATTCTTCAACTTTATAACGACGCTGTTTGGGGCTTGAACGGCGGTATACCCACCTCTCTTGACAGCTGTATATCCGCAGACCCAATGTATTGCACCATGTTTGATCTAGAAGAACTTCACAATGGTAATATCACTCCTCTAAAATATCACTCTTTATTATAATCACTTCAAATCAAACAATAAAAATTCCGTTTCCTCTACTGCTAAAAATATTACTTCTCTCTCTTTTTCAATACAAATTCCATCACCAGTAGTAACTTCCCTTTCATTCACACTCATTCTTCCTCGTATGATCTGTATCCAAACCCCGCTTGTATTTTTAAGAATATATTTTATTTCTTTACTTTTTTCAAGACTACATGCAAAAATCGTCGCATCTTGGTGGATTCGTAATCCTTCGGTCTGTGATGCAATTAAACACCACTTATTTTTCTTCTCATCATCGCTAAATTTTCGCTGCACATAACTCGGTTTTATATTTTTCCGTTGCGGTCTAATCCAAATCTGCAACAGATGTACTTCCATATCAGGTGATGCATTCTCCTCACTATGTCTAACTCCCGTTCCTGCACTCATTCGTTGCACGTCCCCTGCACATAACACCTCAGAATTTCCCATTGTATCTGTATGTCTTAATTCTCCTGAAATCATGTATGTAATTATCTCCATATTCTCATGACCATGCAACCCAAACCCCACCTGGGGAGCAATCCTATCTTCATTAATCACAAGTAAATCTCTAAATCCTACAAATCGCGCATCATAATAGTCTGCAAACGAAAACGTATGATACGTCTTCAACCAACCATGGTCTACATAACCTCTCTCGCTTGATTTTCGTACCGTAATCATATGACCAAAAAAAATCCAAACGTTTTTAAATCATCCCTCTTTTTTCATCCTAAAACGCCCTGGTAGTGTAGTCCGGACCAAGTAATTGGGGACAAACTATCATACTGCCCTTTCGAGGCAGTGACCCGGGTTCAAATCCCGGCCAGGGTACACTTTTTTTTTCTCCGCCTCTATCAACAACCTTTAAATAACCCCTCCTCTTCTCTTCAGACAAGAAGAATCAAAATTTCAAAAAAAACAGGTGATACCCATGAATCCTCCCAAAATTCAAATAAATCAATCCGTCGCTATTCTTTGTGATGGCAACAACATCGAACGCAGTCTGCACGAACTAACAAATAACCCTACAACCATGGTCAATTTCGACCAGTTAATCCCACGCCTATTACAAGACCGCGGTTTAAACCGTCTCATCTACTTTCGTGAAGGCCAAGCCATCTCCTCCAAATTAGCCGAACGCCTCCATAACCTCTACTATGGCTCCGTCATCCCCTGCCATAAATCAGCAGACATCCCTTTATCCATTAAAGCCACCCAATTAGCCTCAAAAGTAGATACCATCATCATCATGTCCGGTGACTCCGATTACGTCGAATTAGTCTTACACTTAAAATCAGAAGGTGTCCGCGTCGAAATCGCCGCCGTCGAACAAACCACCGCCCGCATCTTAAAAGAAGAAGCAGATTACTTCCATCCCATTACCAAAGAAGACTGCTTCACCTACTCCCAGCCAAAATCAGCACCATTTCGCGAAAGTCCACGAAAGAAATAATAAATTCACCCCCAAGTAACAACGAGCTAAAGTTTTATAAATAATCTCTATTTTAATCTTTTTATGAACTTCGCTATTATAATTTCTGTTAATTATACCTAAAATAAAAATACATCATTTCTACAATGCCTCAAACTATCTCAATCGAAAACGCACTCAAACTCCCTAACACTATTTTTATCGACACCAGAACCCCTAAAGAATTCCAAGAAGACCACATCCCAAATGCAATTAACCTCGCTATTCTTAGCAACGACGAACGCGCTATCGTCGGCACTATATACAAACAAGTATCTCAGCAAGACGCTATTCAGAAAGGCGTTGAATTCTTCTCCCAAAGACTCCCCGACTTTCTTAAAGAAGTAACAAAACACAAAGACAAAACAATCATCATCAACTGCTGGCGTGGTGGCATGCGTTCTCACACCGTCGTCTCGTTACTCGAATCATTAAAATTCAACGTCCTCCAATTAGAAGGCGGCTATAAATCCTATCGCACCTACATCAAAAATAACCTCTACAACTACCAAATCAAACCAAAAGTATTCGTCCTCTGGGGCGTCACCTGCACCGGTAAAACCTCTCTACTAACCAAACTACATAACACCATCGATCTCGAAGGCCTCGCTCAACACCGCGGCTCTATGTATGGCGCCGTTGGCCTCACTCCCAGTTCACAAAAATCATTCGAAACGCAACTATATCAACGCCTCGAACAACTCAACAACAAATCCTACATCATCATCGAAGGCGAATCCCATCGCATCGGCGACGTCATGATTCCTGACTTCCTCTGGAAAGCTATGAACAACGCCACCCACATCCTCATCACCCGCTCTATCCATCTCCGCGCCCAAGCCGCTATCGACGAATACTTCAAAACCATCCCTCATCTCGACGAAATAAAATCAATCACCCTCAACCTCCCCCATAATCTTCTCAGCAACAAACGCAAACAAGAAATCGTCCATTTACTCGATCAAAATAATTTACTTGCCGCCGCAAAAATTCTTCTCACCGAATACTACGACCCCCTCTATCAAAACACATTAAATAAACACACTTATTCATTTGAAATAAATTCTGATGACGAAGAGAAAGCGGTAGAAGAGATAATCAAACTCACTTCTTCTCTCCGCTCACAAACTCACTCCCTTTCACAAAAAACCGCCACAACAAATGCTTCGCATCTCTAATCCCAATCCTTCTACTCCTTCCCATCTTCCCAACAACATAACCATCATCAAACAGCATAACCTCATTACCAACCTCCAATCCATTATGCCTGCGTTCGATACCTAACGCCTGGCACAACTTCCCCGGCCCGGAACATACATCTTCTCGTCGCGTAACTCCTCGCCGTTCTTTCATCTTCGCAACCCCCTGCAACGGCTCCCCTGCCCGAATCAACACCGCTCCCGGACTACCTTCTTGTTCCGTCGTAAAATTCACACAAAAATACATCCCATAAATAAAATAGACATAAACATGTCCATACGTCTCATACATAATCTCGCTTCTCTGAGTCAACGTAAACGCATGCGACGCTTTATCCGCTGTATACGCCTCCGTCTCCATAATACGCACAGCACACCCATCCACGACCAATACTTTCCCCAATAATTCGCGTGCAACTGTTACCGTATCACGTCTAAAAAAATCTAATCCAATTTGCTTCATAGAATATAATAAAACATCAACATTTAAAAAATAATATCCCTCAAAAATCTATACAATATATCTTTCTGGTCGTAAAGACTTCATATCAATAATCACGCATCCATCTCCACTAGAATCCTCTCGTTCATTATCCCAATATCCTCGTTGTGGCGCTTCACGTCCGCTTCTTTCTCGTTCAGGAGGTATATAGGGCATATCTGGAACATACAAACCTGGCTGTCGCCTTCCTTTCTCTTGGTCTGCAATTTTCCGTTTTTGTATCTCATCAATAATAAACGCATCTAACATATTCTCTATATACTCTTCAAAGTATATAAACAAATTGACACAAATCACTATATTTCAGTAAGAAATGACACAAAACTAACCACTTATAACAACTTGACACTCTTTTTCCACACATTTAACCTTCCCTTGCCCACAATCAAGCGTCCCCGCCTCACAACTCATCGTACACATCGCACTCTTACAATCCGGTGCATATAGTTTGTTCACACTCTCTTTCGCATGGCAACACGTTGCTGCCGTACAATCGCTATCCTGCATACATTTTTTTTCGAGAGGGATATTTATTGTCTGCGTTCCCGATTCACAAGCAATGACCACCACAAAAATAAATAATAAGCCAATAAGTAAAATTTGTTTCATATTTATTCCTCTTCTGAAGCCGGTTTGATAAAATTACTCCATATCAATTCAAATAACAAGACAATGATGGTAATATACGAATTTTTCATATCAAAACAATTCGTTCCCCAGCTGGAAAAAATAGTATAAATAGTCCACGCCAAGCTAATGAAAAAAGAATATGTCCAAATTAGCTTATAAATATATTTTTCCATTTTTGCAATAAAGTAAGTTATATAACTTTAAAAATACTCAACAACAATAAAATAAAAAAGATAGTCATTATTACTGCAAATATCCAGGTAATCATATCTTTATTTTTTTTCTTCATAACTATCACCCTTTCACAAATTTTTCGGTATACACATGCTGCACATTAATCTCCCCGCGTAAATTCTCCCCAACTAATTTTTTCACATCTGCAACTTTATAATTCCCAAGCAGCCATGCCAATTTCACAAACGCCGTATTTGCCAGCATATCCTCACCAGACACAACCCCCAATCCCAACAAATCGCGCCCTTTATCATATACATTCATATTTACGCCGCCATATAAACACTGCGTCGTCATCACCACTACACATCCCGCATCAACCAACTTACGAATCGCAGGATACATCTTCTTATGAATTGCACATTCCGGATTTGGCGCCTGTCCCGGCGTATGACCTAATCCCGTACCCTCAATAATTAACCCTTTATAATTTTTAAAAAAATCAAACTGCGCCGGAAACATATTCACATGTATCTTTAATAATCCTACTTTTTCTTCCATCTTTGGCTTTACAACCAACTTCTCACTTCCTCGATGTACATACTCTTTCTGCACAAACACAATTTCTCTCGTCTGATACGACACTCGCGCAATCACTCCACTATTAATCGCACAAAACGCATCCCGCCTGGATGAATGCAATTTATACGTCTTTGTCGCGGGTAAAATCACACACTCATCATCATTTTCCGACCCATGCATACAAATCCCCACTCCTGCAAAATCAGATTTAGCAATAAAGTGCGCCGCACAAATCAAATTCATCCCCGCATCCGCACTTCCTCTGTCAGACGACCGCTGTGACCCCACAAAAATAATCGGCACAGGCGTCTTCTCCACAATAAACGAAAGCGCCGCTGCTGCCACCGCTAAATTATCCGTCCCTATCCCCACAATAATCCCTTGCACTCCTTTCTTCACCTGCTCTTCAATTTTCTTCGCAATCAACGAAAAATGTACAAATCGTAAATCATCCGACCACATCTTCGCAACGAGTTCTGACGTAATATTCGCAATCTGCCCTAACTCTGGAAACAATCCCAATAAATCCTCTGGGGTAAAACTCGCCACAACTCCGCCCGTTCGATAATCCACTTTCGACGCAATCGTGCCTCCCGTATGTAAAATCGCAATCGTTGGTAAATCTTTATTATAACTTATTTCTTTTTTCCCAGTAGCTCCACTTTTAGCTGCAATACTCTCCTTTGCTTTCTCAACCACTACTATCTTCTGCACATCTTTCTTCAAAAAACCCATATTATATCCCGTATCCAACTTAATAAGAACAGTATCTTTCTCAGCACTCGGCATCAACACGCCTCGTACTGTCTCTTTCTTTGTCACAACTTCAACAACATCCCCAATATTTGCCACATTTGCCATTGTAATCTCAAGAAAAGAATCATCATTTATATAGATTACTAGCGATTCCACAATCTAATCAATTGTAATCACTATCCCTCACGACTTTTCTTTCTAAACATTTATATACCAACTCCTCAAAAAATATCAAAAACATCTAAAACATTCAACAAAAACAAAAACGAGGGGTTACATATGACATCTACAACAAATGAGTACAAAGTAAAAGATATTTCTCTAGCTGATTGGGGTAGAAAAGAAATCACCATTGCCGAAAAAGAAATGCCAGGTTTAATCGCACTGCGCGAAAAATACCACAACCAAAAACCTTTAGCTGGCGCTCGAATCACCGGTTCACTTCACATGACCATTCAAACCGCCGTTTTAATCGAAACCCTCAAAATCTTAGGTGCAGACGTCAGATGGGCTTCTTGCAACATCTTCTCAACCCAAGATCATGCTGCAGCTGCAATCGCCCAAGCCGGCATTCCAGTATTCGCGTGGAAAGGCGAATCATTAGAAGAATATTGGTGGTGCACTAAACAAGCTTTACTATTTCCCAACAACCAAGGACCAAACTTAATTGTAGACGATGGCGGCGATGCCACATTAATGGTCCATCGCGGCTATGACGCAGAAAAAAACGCTTCCATTCTCAACAACGACGAAGGCAGTGAAGACTTAAAACACATCAACATAATCCTAAAAGAAATTATCGCCCAACATCCAAAACTTTGGCACACCACAATAGCAGGCATGAAAGGCATCTCCGAAGAAACCACAACCGGCGTCCATCGCTTATACCAAATGATGAAAGAGAAAACTTTGCTTGTTCCAACCATCAACGTCAACGATTCCGTCACCAAATCAAAATTCGATAACTTATACGGCTGCCGCGAATCGCTTGTCGACGGTATAAAACGCGCAACCGACGTCATGCTCGCAGGAAAAGTAGCCGTCGTCGCTGGCTATGGCGACGTTGGCAAAGGCTCTGCGCAATCATTAAGAGGCTTTGGCTGCCGTATTATTATCACCGAAATTGACCCAATCAATGCTTTACAGGCTGCTATGGAAGGCTATGAAGTCAAAAAAATGGATGATGCCGTAAAAGAAGCCGACATTTTTGTCACAACCACCGGTTGCCGCGACATCATCACTTCAAAACACTTCCAAGCTATGAAAGACCAAGCTATTGTCTGCAACATCGGCCATTTCGATTGCGAAATAGATATGGAATGGTTAAACACCAAATCCGGTGCTAAGCGCTTAGAAATCAAACCCCAATATGATAAATACACCTTTAGCAACGGCAAAGAAATTTACATCTTAGCCGAAGGCCGTCTCGTCAATTTAGGCTGCGCCACAGGTCACCCAAGTTTTGTGATGAGTACATCTTTTACCAACCAAGTACTCGCTCAATTAGAACTGTGGACCAAACAACACGCTATTGGCGTCTACGTCTTACCTAAAAAACTCGATGAAGAAGTCGCCCGATTGCATTTAACCAAACTCGGCGTGCAAATCGACGAATTAACCGACGCCCAAGCCGCCTATTTGGACATCCCTAAAACCGGGCCATATAAAGCAGAACATTATAGGTATTAGTTTTTTTTATTTTTTAGTTCTATCTATTTATTTTTCTTCCGTTCTATCTCTCCAAGTATTCTTGCTAAATCATCTTCAGCCTGCCCATACATCTTGCTCATAGTATAATCCGGAGTAGGAAGATCTTCTAACTCCCCAGCTGAAAGAGATGATGTTCCAATGATAACTGTCTGCTGATTTCTCTCTTTAATAAGTGGTATGAGTGTATATCCAATATTTTGCAGGCTGTCACAAAACCTATCAAAGTCCGTATGTTCCAATTCACCTAGATCATGATAAGACATCCGGTTATCTAATAAGATGAGAGCATAATTGTTTTCTAAAATTTTATTTCTAGCATCATCATAACATCTTGCAATATCATACTTTTTATTAGAAAAACCAGCATCATACAGAGGCATTACTTCATTTATTGCAAATTCTAAAGCTCCTAACGGACCATTTTGGTCTTCAACTATTAATATGTTTGACATTTTTACCTCTCTATTATAATTTCGATTAATTTTTACAAGTATCTATACGGTTGAGCACCATAGTAATCCGTAATGACTGCCACATTTCTCTCTTTATTTTTTAATTCGATCGCTTTTAAAATTTCTCGATCATCTTTGCAATGCTTTGTTAATGGATCAAAATCAATAAAAAATATAGAGAAGCCAGAAGTATTTTCTGCATGCATCAGCAATGGATATGTATCTTCTCCATTTGTACCTCCACAAATTTCCTTGCCACAATATACCCAATCATCAAATTCATCTTTTTTATTTTGAATTATAATCCCTCCATCTGCCTCAAGTATTGTTGCTAGATTTCTAAACATGTGAGGCAGAAAACTTCGACTCTGATCCATATAAGATATTTTTATTTTTCTTCCGCAAGGATTGTAATTCCAAATATATTGCCCTCGTAGAATTCCAGCTTTTTGACATTCGGTGGTAATCTCTTTTTCTAAATTAAGATATACTTCTACTCTCCCATCAAGAGAAAGAGCTTTCATTGTCATATCTCGTTCTTTTTGTTGCGCATAATCCTGTTCTGTTACTTCATTTCGTGTTACTTTTTGTGTAAATTGCTGCGTTTTTCGCAGCAGTTCATCACTTCTCTTTTTCTCCTGCGCATATCTTGCAATATCTTCCGCACTAAATTCACTTTTTAATTCCCTATATTCAACATATTTCTGATTGTAAAGTAAAAGGGCATATTTATCATAAAATTCCTCTACATTTTGGGCGGTATGCAAAAGCACATTTTGTGTTTGATTTGTCATGATCTTATCATTAACTATCATTAGTATACCCTCTTAAATTTATATAACAACGGAGAAAAATATTCGCAAGGAAGAAATGAACCTTTCAATGAATCAAGAGCTAATACTTCAATACCATCTAATGTCGCAAGAATCTGTTGAGGAGAATTCACACTAACATCACTAATTTTGACATTCTGTATCTGCCGTTTTTCAAATGCTTGCACCATTTTCGTAATAAAAAATGATTTATCGCAGAAATGATCTTTTGCTGAAAAAACACCACTCAAATATTTTGATTCTATTAATCCATAGTCCGCCTGACCGCCCGTTTCAATATATTTGTGCACCAATAAATTGCTTGCCTTCGTTATCTGTATTGAAGGGTAATGCTTACTACGAAAATTTAAAACAGCTTTTGCCAAAGATTCATACAATGGTGGAAGCATCGTTTCAAGTATTCCCCCCATAGAGATCCCTTCAAAACGAGCATAGTTATCAACAAACGCTAATTTAAACCCTTCTTCGGCTAAATAAAGATCAGCCTGACATTCCGCAGTTATAATTTTTACCATAAATTAGTAGTACATAAATCCCCTATTTAAACACTACCTCCCCCCACGTGGGCACTAATAGGAAGTTTTAAATAAAACCACGCTCTCCGTAACCAACATGTACGAAGAATTACTCCAAGACCTCGGCCTAACCAAATCCGAAATCGCCGTCTATTTCGCCCTTCTCGATTTAGGCAGTTCCTCAACCGGCCACATCATTAAAAAAGCAGGTATTGCCGCAGGAAAAATCTATTTGATCCTCAACAAATTAACCCAAAAAGGCTTAGTCACCTACGCCATCTCCAGCGGCACAAAATATTACCAAGCCAAAGACCCCCAGCGGCTTGTTGATTATGTGAACGAAAAAGAACAAGAACTATCTCACAAAAAAAAAGAATTGACCAAAATTCTCCCCCTCCTAAAATCGCAGTATAGCGAACCTAACTATCGCACATCCGCCGAAATTTATGAAGGATTCAACGGATTTAAAACATTGTATGAATGGATCTTACAAGAATTACATCGCAAAGATACAATTGAAGTTCTCGGCGTTCCTAAAGCCGCAAATGACATCTTTGAAGGCTACATCCTAGATTGGAACTCCCGCCGCATTGAACACGGCATAAATATGCGCATCATCTACAACCACGACAATCGTGAATACGGCAAACTGCGTGAAAAAATGAAACTAACTCAAGTGCGATACATCAAACAAGAATTTGAAACCCCTGCCTGGATCATCATTTTCAAAGACTACGTCACAACCATTAACATCCAAAGCGGCAGTCCTACCTGTTTTCTCATTAAAAATAAAGACGTCGCCCAATCCTATAAAAAATATTTTGATCTTATTTGGAAAACAGCAGAAAAATAGCTAATCTTCCTAAGCAATATCCCACAACTAATATTCCTTTCACCTCCATAATACATATAAACCCCTTTACTAAAAATAGATTTCATGAATACAAAAATAGGCATAATTGGCGGCTCCGGACTCGACAACCCCAACATCCTCAAAGACGGTAAAGACATCGCCCTCACAACCCCCTACGGTTCCCCTTCCTCACCATTAAAACAAGGCACCATCAACAACACCGCAGTCATTTTAATCGCCCGTCACAGCAGAGATCATTCCATTCCTCCCACCCAAGTCAATAATCGTGCCAACATCTGGGCATTAAAAGAACTCGGCTGTACCCACATCCTCGCCACAACCGCTTGCGGCAGCCTGCGTAAAGACATCAAGCGCGGTGATCTGGTCATCCTCGACCAATTCATTGACTTCACACGGCATCGCAAAGTATCATTTTTCGAAGAATTTAAAGACGGTAAAATAAATCATACCCCTATGGCAACTCCGTTCTCAAATGATTTGCGGCAGAAACTTATCAAAACCTGCCAAGATCTTCAGCTCTCTCACCATAACACCGGCACAGTTATCACAATCGAAGGCCCGCGCTTCTCCACGAAAGCCGAAAGTAAAATGTTTCGCCTCTGGGGCGCAGACGTTATCAACATGAGTATCGCACCTGAAGCCATTCTCGCCAATGAACTCGCAATCCCCTACGCCGCCATCGCCATGAGCACCGATTACGATTGTTTGTTTGACGACGTCGAATCCGTCACGTGGGATGACATCTTAAAAGTATTTCATCAGAATGTTGATAAAGTAACCAGTGTTTTAACCAACGTCATCACAAAAATAAACTAAAAGCAATATATAATCTAAAAATAAGTCTTATATAAACTTATATAACAACAAAAAGTGACTCTATGGATCTAACAACCGTCATTCGTACCGTACCAAACTGGCCAAAGCCCGGCATCATGTTCCGTGACATCACCACACTAGTAGCAAATCCCCAAGCATTCCAGTACTGCATCGCAAAATTAAAACAACAATACATAAATAAAAACATCACCAAAATCGCCGGCATCGAATCAAGAGGCTTCATCTTCGGCGCCGCTTTAGCACACGAAATGAATTTACCTTTCATCCTCATCCGTAAAAAAGGTAAGCTCCCCCCTCCAGTCATCGCGCAAGAATATCAATTAGAATATGGTACAGATAAAATAGAAATTCAACCTGATTCTATAACTCCAAAAGATAATATCCTTCTCATCGACGATCTATTAGCCACCGGTGGCACCATGCACGCCGCGTGTCATTTGGTTGAAAAAGTCGGCGGCACTATCGCAAGCTGCGCATTCATCATCAATCTTCCCGACTTAAAAGGAACAGAAAAATTAAAGAAATACGACCAATTCTGGTTAGTAGAATTTGCAGGAGAATAAAAGTAAATCAAAGAGTAATAAACTAAAATCTAAACATATAATGGCACTTCAAGAAGACATAAACAACATTCACTCACGTAACAAACGCGTAGAACTGGATAAAGCGTGGGAAATAAGCAAAACCAGAAAAATAATTATTGCCCTTTTAACCTATCTTGTAATCTCAATTTTCTTAATAATGATAAACATCTCCCATCCTTGGCTCAATGCCCTCATTCCTGTAATTGGATTCATACTTTCCACATTAACTCTAGATTTTTTCAAAAAAAAATGGGTGAAACACTATCATGAATAAAAAATACGACGTCATCGGCTTTGGCAATACCATAATGGACTTCTTAGTAGAAGTCGAAGATAAAACACTCCTAGAATTCAATTTAAAGAAAGGTGAGATGCATTTGGTCGATGAAGCAAAAGCCAAAGACGTCTTAAAAATTCTCGAAAACAAAAACACCACTATCGACATCGTTCCCGGCGGCTCCTCTGCAAATACCTTGCGTGGTCTCGCTCAACTTGGCGCCTCCGTCATTTTCTGTGGCAGAGTCGGCAACGATCAACACGGCGATTGGTATATCGAAGCGCTCAAAGATCATAAAGTTGTAACTAACATGAAAAAACACCCCGGCATCACTGGACACGCCATCGGTTTCATCACCCCCGACGCTCAGCGTACATTTTCCGTCCATCTGGGTGCCGGCATCCATTTCGCCAAAGAAGATATAATTGAAGAAGACATCAAAGAAAGTAAAGTACTGCACATTGAAGGCTATCAATTAGAAGGCAACACCCAAGCAGTCATTTTACACGCCATGCAAATCGCTAAAAAACATGGCACTAAAATTTCCATTGATTTAGCCGACCCAGGACTGATTCGCAGACAAAAAGACATATTACAACAAGTAGTTCATGAGTTTGCTGATATCGTATTCGTCAACGAAACCGAAGCAAAAGAATTTACAGGATATGAAGAAACACAAGCCGCCCAAGTATTAGGACAACAGGTAGAAATTGCCATCGTCAAAATAGGCAAACAAGGCTCCATCATTTCCCATCAAAATCAGATCACCTACATCGCTCCAATTACTGCAAATGCCATTGACACAACTGGCGCCGGTGACACCTACGCCGCCGGATTCTTATACGGCTACTGCAAAGGCTGGCCAATAGAAAAAGCCGGTAAATTAGGTTCAGTTCTTGCTGCAAAAATAGTGGAACAGAAAGGCGTCAAATTAAAACATCTCGAATTTGAGAAATTAATGCAAAAAATTAAACAAGAACAATAAAAATAATAAGAGAAATACAATATGGATATCCTTGCCCATAGTATCTGGAGCGCCTTAGTTGCAAAATCAATCAACCTCAACAAGAAAAAGAAACTCTCTTTACTTAAAACCGCATTGTGGGGTATTTTCCCCGACTTATTTTCATTTACGTTACTCTTTATAGTTCTATTCATCGGCACGCTGTTTGGCACAACTCCCGTACCAGATCATAATAATATCGAACCCGCCATGCGTAACGGCAGCATCTCTATCATAACTGAAGTACTATACGAATTCAGCCATAGCCTAATTATCTTCGCAATCATTCTTCTCGTTCTCTACGTAAGTACAGGAAAAGTCATCTGGGAAATGCTTGGTTGGGGATTACATATAATTATTGACATCTTCACCCATTCCTATAAATTTTATCCCACACCTTTCTTATGGCCCTTCTCCGAATTTCGCTATGATGGCATTTCTTGGAGCCAATCTTGGTTTCAAATAATTAATTATAGTGCAATGATTATTGTTTTTGGAATTATATGGTGGTGTGAGAAGAAGAAAAAGAGATAAAAATACCCCTCAGACAGGGACTTTCACCCTGCCTTTATGTGGAATCTAGAATCCACGGGGAAGCAGCACATGGCTCTGCACATTTTCTTGCAATTTTATCCAATTGCACATGGCATCATTTCTTTTCTCTTGGACTAGGAAATTTGCACCGCACTTTTACTTATTTCTTCAATCGAATGGAGTGCCTCTTCAATCGCTTTGATTTTAGTATCATATGTTTTTTCTTTCTCAGCAATACGATCTTTCGTATTTACATATTCTTGATGAACTTTTTCAACATGCCTTTCTTTGTTTCGTCTTTCCCTGCGCATATCTTCTTCAATGTCTTTGTTCCAATTTTCAAGATCTTTCTTGACTTCTTCTATTCTCTGCTCACGATGTTTGAGTTCCTCTTTCAATTCTGACTTTTTGGTCATAATTTCTAATTTGGTCTGCGTTAACCTCTCTACAATGCTATATCTTGATTGACTTTCTCCCATTATGTCACCTCTTATTTTTTGTGCTCAGTTTTTTTAATTCTTCTTTTATCATTTTTTCATCTCACTCCAAGCTTCTCTAACATAATCAACGCCTCTTTATCAAATTTTGAGAACCCAAACCATTTCTTTCCCAAATCCTTCAGCGACGCTCCAAAATGATACACGATGGCATCATCAATAATCAGAAACCGATCATGTGCCTCCTTAAATTCCCGAACTTCAATAGGCGAATACTGTAAATTATACTTAGCTACATCAAGTGCTAATTGCTTCGGAATATCTTTCGTAAATATAATAACTCTTACTTCTTCCTTCCGTTTGCTCAACAGCGTCAAAACTGAATCATCCACATAATTATCAATCAGAATAATAGACTCTTGAGCCGTTCTAATAATATCCGAAACAAACGTATACGCATCAAATATCTGTCCATCAAAAAATATACCTTTATCCGGCTTCAATCCCCTCTCTTCAATTAAGTTAAACAGTTCATCAAATTTAGTATCATGATCTAACAGTTTTTGTTCAGTTCTATCTATTCTTTGAAACAATTGAGCCTTGGTTGAAATAAACTTGCGCATCACCACAAATGCATCCATTATCTGTATACTTACCTGCACTGCAATCTCGCTTTTAAGAATCCCTGAAAGCATAGCCACCCCCTGCTCAGTGAAAACAAAAGGTAAATACTTTCTATGTGTCCCACGCCCTTTGTCTAAGGTCACAATTTGTGACCTTAAAGACCACTCACTTGATGTTACAAATTGTGACTTCAAGATTTTAAACTCCTCCTCAGTTAATTGAAACATAAAATGCTCAGGAAAACGTTCACTATTTCTCTTAACCGCTTGATTTAACACTTTTGTTCCAACAGTATACAATTCGGCAAGATCTTCATCTAACATTACCTGCATTCCTCTAATCGTATAAATCCTACTTTTGATGTTATCTGTGCGTATTGCTACAGCCATAAGCTATTTCTTCACAGAACCCCTATATAAACTCTGTCCGCACCTGTCCAGTGACCAGTGGCTTTAGAAAATCAAGTATTACAGTCTAAAACTAAAAAATTTTCGAAAATAAGCAGTTGTCCAGTGGGTTAAAGAAAACCAACAATCCACTAAAACACAACATTTTTTCTTTCACTTCCCCTGCATCCTCTGTATCGCTCGCAAAATCTCATCTTTGGACGACAGAAACTCCGGCTCTTTCTTCACAACATCAGAACTCCTAGCAATAGTCTTCTCCACTGCTTTCTTCTCAACCGCCATATCCATTCTAAACTTCACATTCCACATCTTCTCTTTAATCTTATCCTGCACCCCATCTAAATTATATTTGGGCTGCTCCGGCTGCCAATGCAATCCTTGCAAACTATCATTCTGCGCTCGAGGCAGTATATACACACACAACCGCCCATCTCGATTATCATCACTTATCCCCGATTTCACCAATAAATTAGTCCCTTGTGCCCCTGCAACTTGAAATAACAACGACGCGCAAAACGAACCAACCGTAAATAAATACACCGCATCCCAAATCGCCAACTTCTCAATATACCTCTCCTCTAATTTGCTATACAACTCCATCTGTCCTGCCGCAATATTCAAACTCGGCAGCAAACATAACACTTTCTCATCCTCATATAACACCAACCCGCGACTCTCAATCCCCTGCAAATAACTAGGCCTTCCTCCTGCTCCACTATGCCACTCCTGCGGCGACGATAAAAAATAATTCTGCATAATCTGCGCAAGCGTCATCTGCAACTGCTTCACTTTATCCTCTGCTAACTTCTTCTCTTTGCGATTGAACAAGAACTGAAAAAATCCATCTCCCTCATCTCGCGGCATCAGATGAATCAAAAAATGCGGATACTGCTGTCCTGCCGCCCCTCCATTCGCAATAAATATGTTAAGCGCAATCGCAACCATCGCCCCTTTCACCGCTTTCGTTAATTGCGGTAGCAACCCAAATAAATGCGTAAAATCCTCAACCGGCAAATACGGCATAATCGGATAATGCTCTTTTAACATATACAGCGTATGCCCTTTCACCGCCGGATAAATATCTAATACCCCTAACGTCTTCTCATCCTCATACACAATCTTCGATTGAATTTCTTTCTTAATAATCTTACAAAACACGCAATCCTTCTTCTGTTCCGCTAATTGCGCTTTCACTTCTGGGGTTAATTGCATTTTGACACTTTCTCGTTCTCGTTTAAAAATAATTCCGCTTTTTTCAATATATCTTTCGCATTCTCATACGTTAATTTTTCTTGCGCAGGTGCATACTCCAACCAGCATAACTCCACCACTTCCTTCCCATCACATATAGCTTCAGAATTTACCGCATCGCCCACAAAAAAAACAACCACCTTATTCACGTTATTAATTGTATCAACATACCTAATTTCTTCCCTAAATCCCTCAATCAATTTGACTCTCAACCCCGCTTCTTCCTCCACCTCACGTAGCGCCGTCTCCTGCTCAGTTTCTCCCTCTTCCATATGCCCTTTTGGAAAATCCCAATGCCCCCCAACTAACGGCGAATGTTTTATCACAAGAAATTCTTTATTCTTTTTTCCTTTTCTAAAAACAATCACTCCGCACGATTTTTCCGTTTTCATAAAAATATGTTTGAATAATAATTAAAATGATAATTAATTATTCTTCCTCCTTTCTCCAAAATTAATTTTACATGAATTCATTTTCTCATAAAATTGTAAGTCTGGGCTATGTTTTTTTGATTCAAAAATCAACAATTCCAACCCCTCCCAGAACAAGAACCAACTTCCCGGTTCTAAGATAACAACAACTATACTTCCCCAAAAATTATATGAGGCATATTGTTGATATAAAAAATAAGCTGCCGCCATCATCAAAACTATTCCAAATCCTACAAACAGACTTCCTTGTCGAAATATTTTATTTTTTTCCTTACTTTTCCTCTCAAAATGCTTTTTAAAATGTTCTTTTAACCTTTTCTTGATTAAAGCTTCATGATACGGATTCCGTTTCAACTTTGGAAGAAGTAAATTTAAATTTAACTCCCCTTCTTTATCTCTACATGCTTGTTTCAATT
Organism: Candidatus Buchananbacteria bacterium RIFCSPHIGHO2_02_FULL_39_17; assembly: GCA_001817425.1. GTDB lineage: Bacteria > Patescibacteriota > Patescibacteriia > Buchananbacterales > UBA6539 > HO2-39-17. Next base: position 17,490 of record MHII01000034.1, read on the forward strand.
CAAATAAAAAATCATCCGATAACGCTCGGTGCGAATACTGCCGTGAATCAAAATCAGAAAACAGATCATTATAATCAACTAACGAAAGAACGATTTCATCCGAATTATCTTTCGAAGAATCTTCTCGTTCTACAATTGGACGATCAAATAACCCTCTTTTATCACCATTTGCCATAATAATCTAATGATAGTAATATCAAACAGTTTATTAAAGTTTAGGTATCAATTGTTTAGCTAGTGGTGGGAGTTATTTTCTTCTATTTTATTGTTTTGTTTTCTTAAATATTTTCTCATTTAAAAAATAACTGACCATTGCCTCTAATACTTGTTCATCTTCTCGTCCTAAAGAAAATAGAGAAGTAGCACGAATAAAAGAGGGAATATGTGTGGATAAATCCTGGCCGGAGAGAATGGCGGCTCTTTTTAGCCCCGGAAAATTATCAAAACCAATATCACAATATATTGTTGGGACTTTGAGAATTCCTGATCCTCCGGCAAAATCAGATTGGATAAACGCCGCAATTGGAGGGGAATAATGAATGTATTCCTCTAATGAATATTCAGAAGTATCTTTTCCCACAGTACAACAAAGTACTTTATCAAACATTTTTCTTTCTTTTTCAGATACAAGTTTCGGATCTTGACACAGACGTTCGTAGAGAGCAATTGTTGCCGGATAAAATTCAGATAACGTTTTGGTCGTATCCCAATTTAGGCTATACGCTTTGCCACTGAGTTTTGTGAGATTTAAAAAACGGCTGCCATTGGATTTCATAAAAAAGTCCGTTCCATCATACATTTTTGCATTAACTGATAATATATTAAGATCGGAAGAAAACGTATACAATGGTTCTTCTTTTTTAAATTTAAAACTATAAATTGTTGGGTCTATTGTTAATGTCATGGGTATAGGACATCTCTTTCCCCTCTTAAAATATTAAAAAATAAACTAACCTCACTTCTTCTTACTCTTCTCAACATCTTTCCCCAATTTCAACTTCTTAATCAACTCTTTATACCTATTACGAATAGTAACCTCAGTAACTCCTGCAACATCTGCAACCTCTCGCTGCGTTCGCTTCTCCCCATGTAATAAACTTGATACATAAAGAGACGCCGCTGCAATACCTGTTGGTCCTCGACCAGATGTCAATTCAATGTCTCGCGCCATTTCTAAAATTTCAACTGCTTTTGACTGCGTTTCCGGACTTAATTTTAATGCTGATGCAAATCGTGGAATATAATCCGCTGGATTGCTTGGCTTAATTGAAATACCTAACTCTCGCGTCACAAATCGATACGTTCGTCCAATCTCTTTTTTCTCAATACCAGACGCTTCACTCATCTCATCAAGCGTTCGTGGAATCTCATGTCGTCGACAAGCCGCATATAACGCTCCTGCAATAACTGACTCCATTGATCGTCCTCGAACTAAACCTTTCTGCACCGCTAAGCGATACACTCGTGCCGCTTCCTCTTCAACCGAGCGAGGAAGACGTAAAAATGAACTAACCCGTTTCAACTCTGCAAGAGCCACTTTCAAATTTCGCTCAATTGCTGTACTAATTCTAATATTCCATTTTCGCAGACGAAAGAACCGATCTCGTTCTCTATCTGAACCTAACTTATAGAAATCTGATGTCGTTCCAACTTCCGTACCTAATCCTTTATCAAACTGCGTTTCTGACGTTGGCGCTCCCGTTCTTCTCTTAGAACCTCCCCCATCATCTTCAAAATCACGCCACTCTTGCGAGAAATCAATCATTCGATCTTCAAGAACTAAACCGCAATCCCGACAGATTGTCTCTCCTTTTTCCACATTCCGATAAATATTCTTACTTGCACATTCCGGACATTCTTTAATGGATTTACGAATCATATCATATCACAGCCGTATAACTAAAAGGTAACTTTATATATGACTCTCAGCTTTGCTTTATAAATGTTTCGTTTTTTGCCCCTATTTCTCCCTAAATTCAACCATTTTCCCCAATTTTCTATCTTTTTTAAACACATCCAAAACTATATAAACACCATTTCATTTATATCTTCTTAAAAAGAGGGTAAATACATGCATTTTAAAGTAAAAGATATGGATATCGCCAGCGGCGGTATTTATATCGCTATTCTCAACAAAAAAGACGCCAAAAAACTTGATCTTAGATCCGGCGATCGTGTCCTCGTTAAACACAATAACAAAGAAGTCATCTGTATTCTTGACATCTCCGAGAGTCAAAAAGCCGTCCCGGAAGGTAAATTAGGCTTATTTGAGGAAGTACTTACCCATCTCCATGTAAAAAATAATACCTCTATCGAACTTAAATACGCTGCCAAACCTGAATCCGTCATTCATATCCGTGAAAAACTCTTCGGCAAACGCCTAACCTATGAAGAAATGTTTCACATTGTCGACGACATCACTAACGACCGCTTAACCGACATTGAAAAAACCTATTTCGTCACCGCCTGCTTTAGTAAAGGTCTATCACATCAAGAAATCATCGACCTCACCCGTGCCATGGTTGAAACAGGTTCCAAACTTAAATTTCCAGGAATCGTCTTAGACAAACACTGTATCGGTGGCATTCCTGGCAATCGCACCACCATGATCGTCGTCCCCATCATCGCTGCGGCCGGTTTTACCATTCCTAAAACCAGTTCTCGCGCCATAACCTCTCCCGCCGGCACCGCCGACACCATGGAATGCCTTGCGAAAGTTGAACTCCCTGCCCAAAAAATTAAACACATCATCCGTAAAATTGGCGCCTGCATCGTCCACGGTGGCTCCATGAATCTTGCTCCTGCCGACGACAAAATCATCCAAGTCGAACACCCTCTTTCAATTGACGCCGAAGGCCAGCTTCTCGCCTCCGTCATGGCCAAAAAATACTCCGTCGGCGCAACCCACGTCTTAATCGACATTCCCATGGGTAAATCCACCAAAGCCAACACCTGGCCCAAAGCAAGACACCTCAAACAAATGTTTGAATTAATTGGTAAAAAACTAAACATGGACGTCAAAGTCATCATCACCGACGGCTCTCAACCAATCGGCTACGGCGTCGGCCCTTTATTGGAAGCCCAAGACGTCATGGCTGTTCTTAAAAATGATCCAAAAGCTCCTCAAGACCTCAGAAAAAAATCCCTGCAGCTGGCCGGCCTCTTATTAGAAATGACCGGCAAATATAAAGACAGTTTCAAAGTCGCAAAAGAACTTCTTGACAGCGGTAAAGCCCTCAAAAAGATGAATCAGATCATCAACGCCCAAGGTAAACAAAAACCATTAAAAATTGCCCCGTTCACCTCTATAATCACTGCCCCTAAAACAGGCCGTATCACCGCAATCGATAACGAAATCATTGCTAAAATCGCCCGGATTGCCGGCGCCCCCGACGATAAAGCCGCCGGTTTATTCATCCATAAAAAAGTCAATGAATTTGTCAACAAGAACGATCTGTTATATACCATCTACGCTGAAAGCAAATTCAAACTCAACCTTGCGCTCGAAGTCGTCAATGAAAATAATGGGTATAGCTTACATTAAAAAAAATCACATGGCCAAAAAACAACCAACAACCACCGCAAAAAGAACGACCAAAACAAGAACCCTCCCTTTTAACG
>MHII01000035.1:0-896 GCA_001817425.1 Candidatus Buchananbacteria bacterium RIFCSPHIGHO2_02_FULL_39_17
GATGTCTTTTGGCATTTTTGTGCACATATGCCAAGATAATATCTATCTCGGCAGAAAACCGCCATATGTCTGTGTACATTACCTCCGGGTATTGACAAAATTTTTAAAATATGCTATCGTAAAAAGTCTATCATAGACCTGTTTAAACCCTGTCGGTTTGAGCAGACGCAAGTTGAAAATTTGGGAAGTGCCGGTGCGGCACAAGAACAAGAATAAGGAGGCAAGAAATGTTTCTAGAAAATCGTAAAGCAGTTAATATCAACCTTGCTCTCGGTAATAATTTACAAGTCATCGAGGGTCAAATCCCTGCTGTCACCGGTATCAAAGTCGTTTCATTTGATGGTGAACCGGTTGAAACGGTTCGCGTCTTTGATGTTCGACCCAGGGTAGTCGAGGTAGTCAAAGAAATCTTTAATCTTCGAGAGGATCAGACCTACTGGGAGAAAAAAGCGAAACGACATGAAGTCGGACAGGAGCCGAAATCGATTTCTTCCGAGCTTAGAAAACTTCAGCCGATGATTGATCAAGTCACAAAAAGCCTTGATGAGTTTATTGGTGAGCAGGTTGTCGGCGTCAATCTGGAGTTGGACGATAATCAATTTCGTCTAACCATCAGTGAGACGAACTGGAATGGAAGAGCTGGCTTGACCCTGAATGCCAAGTTCGCCAGGACTATTGGTTGGCTCTACGCTCCCCTCGAGAAGCAACATAAGGACGAGAACCCGGATCGAGTTATCCGCCACATTATTACCAACGACCAGATTACGATTCTGGCAATCTGTGGTACCATTCGCAACAAGGAAGGGCAAAAAGAGTGGCGAAAAGGCAGGGTATTTCTGCATTTCTGGAACGGCCCTTTGGGTAAGGGGACTGAAGTGATTTGTTACGCCAACCCC
>MHII01000035.1:903-42959 GCA_001817425.1 Candidatus Buchananbacteria bacterium RIFCSPHIGHO2_02_FULL_39_17
CTTTCCTTGCGTTGGTTAAGTCGCTCTACACCGAGCAAGAGTCCGCGGTCCCGGCCAAGGCCGACAACGAGCAGGCGCCTGCGGTGAAGCCCGAAGGGCTTAACCACCTCGGCGACTCGTTGCCGGAGTTGAAGGGTATTAAGGAAGCCCTTGAATCCGGCTCCGAAGCTCAAAACGTCAAGAAGGAGGTGTTGGCGATCGAAGGCGCCGACGAATCCAAGACGCCTGTGGTCCCTTCCGATGAATCGGCCACCGATGGCTCTTCTGGTGTTGGCTCGGCTGATAAGTCCAAGCGCGCGGCAAAGATCTCTCGGGATCGCAAGGATCCCAAAAAGCGTCGCGCCGCCGGCGACGACGAGTAGTCAAAACGACGCCCAAGCGTCGTCAGACTCAAGAGTGATTAAGAGCGAAACACGGATGTTTCGCTCTTCTTTTTTTTGTCTAAAAATGATAAAATGTGTTAGATAATAAGTAAGTCAAGTAAACCCCTCTCCCTATTATCCCTCTCCCCTTAATAAGGGGAGAGGGGAAGGTGAGGGGATGGCAATTTAGTTTAAACTTGCCTCGCTGGATTCACTTGCCCACTTGATTTACTATATTTATTATGCCTACTTTAATCAAAATCACCAATCTCACCAAAGACTATGTTAATGACGAAGTCGTCACCAACGTTTTAACGGGAGTTTCTTTTGAAATTAACGCCGGCGAATTTGTCGCCATTATGGGACCGTCTGGTTCGGGCAAGTCAACCTTGATGCATATCTTGGGTTTTTTAGATCGGTTAACTGACGGTTTATATCAGTTTGAAGGCAAAGATGTCAGCGAATTTACTGATGATCAATTAGCCAGTTTGCGCAATAAAAAAGTCGGCTTTGTTTTTCAAAGCTATAATTTATTAGCTAAAACCACAGTTTTGGATAATGTCAGATTGCCGCTGATTTATTCGGGCCGGCCGCAAAAAGAAATTAATGAGCTGGCGCAAAATGCGGTTTTAGCCGTTGGTTTGGTCCATCGGACCAACCATTTGTCCAATCAATTATCCGGCGGCGAATCCCAGCGGGTTGCCATTGCCCGGGCTTTAGTCAATGATCCAAAAGTCATTTTTGCCGATGAGCCAACAGGTAATTTGGACTCTAGGTCCGGTAGCCAGATTATGGAGATTTTAGAAAATTTAAATAATGAAGGCCGGACGATTATTTTAGTCACTCATGAATTAGATACCGCTTCGCACGCGCGGCGGATTATTCGTCTGCGCGACGGCCAAATTGTTTCTGATGAACAAGTGGCGAATCGCCGGAGCGCCAAAGAAGGGGAACTTCGCAAGTAGGAATTAGGAATTTAGCTTCTTAGCTTTTTAGGTACCTAAAAAGCTAATTCCTAACATCCTAACTTCCTAATCCTTATGTCTTTCCTCTATCTCCTCAAAAATTCGGTTAACAGCTTGCTGGCGCACAAAATGCGTTCGTTTTTAACCATGCTGGGCATGATTATCGGCATTGCCGCGGTTTTAATCATTATGTCCATTGGCGCCAGCGCGCAGGATTTGATTTTAGGCCAGATTAGGAGCGTGGGCTCAAATTTAATTGGTATTTTACCCGGCGCGTCTGATGAAAATGGGCCGCCCGCCACGGCTTTAGGCATTACCGTGACGACCTTAAAATTCGATGACGCCTTAGCTTTGGCCAAAAAAGAAAACGTGCCTCATGCCCTTGCCGTGGCGGCTTACGTCAAAGGTACCGGCACGATTAGTTGGCAAAACCGGAATGTGGATACGAGCATTACTGGGACAACGGCGAGTTATTTAGATGTTGAGGATACGGAGGTGGAATTTGGTCGATTTTTTTCAACCGAAGAGGAAAACGATTATTCGCGCGTGGTTGTTTTAGGCAGTCAAACTTACGATGATTTATTCGCCGGCCAAGATCCGATTGGCCAGACGGTCAAAATCAAACGCGAGCAATTTAAAGTCATTGGCGTGATGAAAGAGCGCGGCGCGGTCGCTTTTCAAAGCCAAGACAACCAAATATTTATTCCCGTCAAAACCGCTCAGAAAATTCTTTTAGGCATTAATCATCTTGGTTTTATTCGTCTGCGGGTTGATGACACAAAAAATTTGGATGAAAGCACGGAAGCGATTAAAGCCACTCTCCGCGAACAGCATGAGATTAATGACCCGACTAAAGATGATTTCTCCGTGAGAAACGTCCAGCAGGCGCTTTCCGTTTTAACTGGCGTCACTGACGCGCTGAAGTTTTTTTTGGTGGCCATTGCTGCGATTGCTTTGATTGTCGGGGGCATTGGCATTATGAATATTATGTTAGTTTCCGTTAATGAACGGATTCGTGAAATCGGCTTAAGAAAAGCGCTTGGTGCGACCTCGGCTAATATTCAAATTCAATTTCTTTTGGAGACAGTGGTCATTGCTTTTGGTGGCGGTTTAATCGGCACGACCTTAGGCTTACTTTTGGCGGCCTTGGTCGCGGTCGTGGCTAACTATTTGGGCTATACTTGGCATTTTATTGTTACTATTGATTCTGTAATTTTAGCTTCAAGCGTTTCTATTATTATTGGTTTAATTTTTGGTCTTTATCCGGCGCGTAAAGCGGCAAAACTAGACCCGATTGAAGCGCTAAGATATGAATAATAAATTTAAAAGTCAAAAAGCAAAAGTCAAAAGTACAAGTCAAAAGTTAAAATTTTGCTACTTTTGAATTTTAAATTGCAATTTTGATTTTTGACTTATGACTTTTGACTTATTTATGAGACTTCTTCCCCTAAAACTCGCCTTAGCTTCATTGAAGCGCAATCGCGGCCGATCCCTGCTGACGGTTTTAGGCATTGTTATTGGCATTATGGCGGTTATTACTGTGATGTCGGCGGGGGACAGTTTGCATGTTTATTTAGTTGATCAAATTCAGACTTTTGGCACGGATTTAATTCAAACAGAAATTAAAGTGCCAAACACTGGCCACACTTCCACCCAAAATGTCCAAGGCTTAGCTATGGGCATTCAAGTGACCACTCTCACCTTGAATGACATGGCCGAGATTAATAAATTGCCAAACATCAAAAGCAGTTATGCCACGGTTTTAGGTCAAGAAGTGATTTCTTTTGAGAATGAAAATAAGCAGACTTTGATTTGGGGCGCTAGTGCCTCTTTTGACCAGATTGACGCTTCTGAAGTGGCTGAAGGCCGATTTTTTACTGATGAAGAAGATAAGGGTCTGGCTCAAGTCGTGGTTTTAGGCTCAACAGTCAAAGAAAAAATTTTTGGCGAAAAAATTGCTCTGGGCGAAATGGTCAAAATCGGCAAAATTAAATTTCGGGTGATTGGCGTGATGCAAAAACGCGGTTCAATTGCTTTTTTTGACATGGATAATATGGTTTATCTGCCGGTTCAAACCTTGCAAAAAAAATTAATGGGAATTAATCATGTGGTCTCAATTACTTCGCAAGTTTACGATAAAAATTTATTTGATGAGACTTCAGCGGAGATAAACAGCCTTTTGCGCCAGCGCCATGATATTTCAACTGACAATAAAGATAAAGATGATTTTAATGTCATGACGATGGCGGAAGCATTGGATATTTATAATACGATTTTTGGCGCTTTAAATTTGCTTTTAGCCGCGATTGCCGGCATCTCTCTTGTCGTCGGCGGCGTCGGCATTATGAATATTATGTATGTTTCCGTGACGGAGCGGATATATGAGATTGGTTTGCGTAAAGCCGTCGGGGCGACCAGCGCTAATATTTTATGGCAGTTTTTATGGGAAGCCATCGTGATTACTTTTTTTGGCGCGATGATCGGATTTTTATTTGGCGTGGCTTTGGCTTTTCTTATTGCCTTTGGTGCGTCAATTCTTGGCTTTAGCTGGCGTTTTGTTGTCTCGCCGCAATCAGTAATGTTGGCGATTTCCGCTTCTTTGGGCATTGGTTTAATTTTTGGCGTTTGGCCGGCCTTAGCCGCGGCTAAACTAGAACCAGTCACCGCTTTGAGAAAATCAAAATAATTTTTTATTTTATGAAACTAAATAAACTTACGCCAGAAGAAGAGCGCGTGATTGTTTATAAAGGGACAGAAGCGCCGTTTTCTGGCGAATATGACAAACATTTTGCGCCGGGATTTTATGTTTGCAAGCGCTGTGGCACCAAACTTTTTTCGTCAAAAGATAAATTTGACGCTTATTGCGGCTGGCCGAGTTTTGATGATGAAATTCCCGGTGCGATTAAACGCGTGCCTGATTCTGATGGTATCAGAACCGAAATCCAATGCGCCAACTGCGGTGCGCACCTTGGCCATGTTTTTTTGGGTGAAGGGATGACGCCGAAAAACACTCGCCATTGCGTTAATTCAATTTCTTTGAAATTTGTTGACGAGAAATAATTGTGCTGTAATTTATTATACTAAATAGAGTATAGAATGTTTTTATAATTTAGGAGGGTAGAGACTATGAGCGGAGGATGTTTCGGTTTAACTGATGAAGAGATCTTAAGAATTGTTCGTGAAGAAATACCACAAAGCAGTAGTCAAGTGGTTATTGGGTATGTTGACGAAAAATTTGTAGAGATCATTGAACAGCTTCAGGAGAGACACGCAAAAGCTAAACAGCCTAAATGAATTGTTAGTGCCCAGTTTATCTTGATTAGCACTTGAATCTAAAATAAATAGCCAGACCATATTGCTTGGTGGTACTGGTTTTTTTCTTGACATTTTTTTCAAATTATTTTATATTATATAAGTCTCTTGATTAACTCGATTAACTTAATTAACTAACTAAATTATACATACCGCTGTTCATTATTGATTCCTCCCTGATGTGAAATCAGGGCCCCAATAAATGCGGTAGAAGTCCTGATCTCAGTCGGGAAAAAAGGAAAAAACTTATGTCCAGTGTTCCGGATTTATTGACGTTATTGAAAGCGGGGGCGCATTTTGGCCATCAGCTTTCCAGACGCAACCCAAAAATGGAGCCCTATATTTTCACGAGCAAAGGCGGGTTTCATATTATTAATTTGGAAAAAACCCAAGAAATGCTGGCTGAAGCTGCGGCTTTTATTAAAAAGTTGGTGGCTAATGGCGGCATTATTTTATTTTTAGGCACCAAAAAACAGGCTCAGCCAATTATTACCCGCTATGCTAAAGATTGTAATATGCCTTTTGTTACTGAACGGTGGCTGGGCGGCACCTTTACTAATTTTTCAGAAATCACGCGGATGGTGAGGCGCTTTACCGAACTTAAAAAAAGGAAGGTTTTGGGTCAGCTGGAAAAATACACCAAGAAGGAACGGCTGGATTTTGATAAAGAAATTGAAAAAATGGAAAGGATGGTTGGTGGGATTGAGAACTTAAGCCGGATCCCTGACGCCATTTATGTTTGCGACGTTAAAAAAGAAAAAACGGCCGTGGATGAAGCCATTAAAAAAAATATTCCCGTGGTGGCGATTTGTGACACTAATGTTAATCCGGACAAGATTAATTATGTCATTCCGGCTAATGATGATTCGGTTAAGTCACTTGACTTGATTACTAGTTCAATCGCCCAGGCGGTCAAAGCAGGTTTAAAAGAAAAAGAAGAAAAGGTTAAAGAGGCCAAAGCAACGGTAAGTAAATAAATTTATAGTAGGCCTCATTTATTATTTTTCTTAATATACTTAAGTTTAAATTGTAAATGATAAAATCCAAATATCAAATCAATCTCAAATTCCCAAATCCGAAAAAATTATTTTGTCATTTAGATTTTGAAATTTGTTTGACATTTGAGCTTTGGATTTAGGATTTACATTAAATTATCAATTTAATTATCTATAGTTAGAATATGTCAATTGATACAAAATTAATTACTAAACTTCGTGAATTGATCGGCGCCGGCATCGCTGATTGTAAAATTGCTTTAGAAGAAGTCAACGGTAATCTTGATCAAGCCGTGGAAATTTTGCGGAAAAAAGGCGCGATGAAAGCCGCGAAAAAGGCCGAGCGTTCAACTAATGAAGGGGTGATTGCTTTTAGTCAGGCGGAAAATAAAATCGCCGTTGTTGGCTTGGCTTGTGAAACTGATTTTGTCGCTAAAAATCAGGATTTTATTAATACCGTCAATGATTTTGCGAAAAAATTATTGACTACCGAGCAAGCGCAATTTAAGGATTGGGCTCATAAAAAGATTCAAAATGAATTGATTGTCAAAATTGGCGAAAACATTAAATTAGTTTTTGCCGAAGTAATTTCCGGTGGATTAATCGGCGCTTATTTGCACGCCAATAAAAAAGTTGCCGCGGCGGTAGTTTTAAACGTTGGAAAAACAGAATTGGCAACGGATTTAGCGATGCAAATAACCGCGATGTCGCCTCGATATATTAAGCCGCAAGATGTTCCGGCTGAAGAACTGGAAAAAGAAAAAGAGATTTATCGCCAGCAGCTTAAAAATGAAGGCAAGCCTGAAACAATGTGGGAAAAAATCATTCCGGGGAAATTAAATAAATTTTACGAGGAAGTTTGTTTGTTGAACCAGGCATATATTAAAGATGATAAAATTAAAATTATTGATTTGATTAAACAAGAAAGTAAAAGTACTGGACAAGAAGTGGCAGTGCTTAGTTTTAAGCGTTACCAGATTTAATTTGGTAATACGGAGAACAATCTCTTTAGAGATTGCTTCTCCCGTCGTTTGCGAAAGACGGGATCATAATGACAGACATTATCATGTCATTGCGAGGAGGAGTCCCGAACTTGCCGAGGGACGACAACAAAGCAATCCTAATTCAATTATGCTCAAAGATTTTAAAAAAATTTCATTTTTTATTACTGTTTTTATTTTGGCCAGTACTTTAAGCGCTTGTAAAAAATCAACGCCGGTGCCGATTGAACAAGTAAACATTAATCCTGGCGTCGTCGAGACTGGCAATATTATTGATGCTTCGGGAAAAAATAGCCAGACCATTAATGTCGTGCCGGGGGACTTGATTTATTTAAAATTAATGGGAGAAGCAAAGAGCGGTAAGCAATGGACGGTCATTAGTCCAGCGCAGGGTGACTCCTTAAGTTTAAAAGAGCAAAAAGTTATTGGTTTAGATGACAAAGAAATTCTCGCCGGTAAATTTAGCAGTGAATGGTGGCTGAAAGTGGAAACCAAGGGCGAATTTGATTTACAATTTGATTACGGCAAGCTGACCAAAAAGGCAGAACAAATTTTTAAAATCAAAGTGATTAGTCAATAGTTTTTTTGAGAAAACATTAAAGCCAGCGGCGCTTTAATGTTTTTTGTTTTTGTGCTATAATAGTAGCGGTAAATTTCTAATTAATTAGCTTAAAAATTATATGATTACTCGCATTGCGATTAATGGATTTGGTCGAATTGGCCGGGCGGCCTTTCGGGCGGCCTTAGGCATGAAAGACGTTGAAATTGTGGCGATTAACGACATTATGGATAATAAAATATTGACCCATCTTTTGCAGTATGATACGGTTTATGGCCAGTATCCAAAAGCCGTTTTGCCGATTAAGGAGGGGATTAAAATTGATAATAAGATTTATCCGGTCTTGGCGGAAAAAGAGCCGGCCAAACTGCCTTGGAAAAAATTTAAAGTTGATGCGGTCTTGGAATGCACGGGGCGATTTACCGACAAAAAAGCCGCGGTGGAGCACTTGAAAGCCGGCGCTAAACAAGTGATTATTTCCGCGCCGGCTAAAGACGGCGCCACTCAAACTTTGGTTTTCGGCACTAAATTGACGGCGGATAATTTAAAAAGTAAAAAATATGATTCTGTTATTTCCATGGCGTCTTGCACGACTAATTGTATTTCGCCGGTCATTCAGGTTTTAGATACGCGTTTTGGCGTAGAAAAAGCGCTAATGACCACTGTTCATTCTTATACGGCGGATCAAAGTTTAGTTGATGGACCGCATCGTGATTTGCGCCGCGCCAGAGCCGCGGCCCATAATATCGTGCCGACCACGACTGGCGCGGCGATTGCCACGACTAAAGTCGTGCCGAATTTAAAAAATCTTTTTGACGGCGTTGCGATTCGGGTGCCGACGATTTGCGGATCAATCTCGGATATTACGGCGGTTTTGAAGCGGAAAAAAGTGACGGTTAAGCAGATTAACGATGAGTTTAAACAGGCCGCGAAAAATCCGCTTTATAAATCAGTTTTAGGGGTAACGAATAAGCCCTTAGTCTCCAGTGATTTCATTGGCTCTTGCTATTCGGCAATAGTTGATTTAGAATTTACTCGGGTGGTGGGCGGTAATTTGGTGAAAGTTTTTGCTTGGTATGACAATGAATGGGCGTATAGTTTACGGTTAGTGGAAATGGCGCGGCAAATCGGTTAATCGCGATTGAAATAAATCTACTTGCCTAACTTCCTAATTTCCTAATTCCTAAAAAAATGGATTGCGAAAAATGCAATATGCCTTTGACTGATGAGAATAAATGCGATTGTGAGCCGGGCGTTTGCAATATTTGCTGCAGTTGTGAACCGGGGTGTGAGGGTTGCAATAAGCAGTAGTCATTAAGAATTTAGAGGTTTATAAAATCCTGCTAAAAGCGGGATTTTTGTTATCCATTGATCCGCCTTCGGTCGCCTAAGGCGACCTTCGGCGGGCGAGACGAGGCGTGTTTCTGGTTGAAAAGATTAACAAGCCCTGATGCTTGGCCTCGGGGGTATACCGAACGTTCTTGACAGATTTGTTTGTTGTGTTAATATATTAATAAATTAACATATTAATATATTGATATATGAAGGGAAAACATTTAGGAAAGAATAATGAAACTTTTGAGCTTTATAAAGCCATTTTAAAGCTTAAAGGTCTTGACGAATGTAAACGGTTTTTTCGGGATTTATGTACGTTAGAGGAAATTATAGAAATCTCCAAGCGCTGGCAGGCGGTTCGGCTTTTGGCTCAAGATAAGTCCTATTTGGAAATTGCCAAAAAAACCGGTTTAAGCACGACCACGGTGGCTCGAGTGGCTTATTGGCTTTACTCTGGCACTGGCGGCTATAAATTAATGCTGAGACGAATCAAAAATTAAAAATTATGAAAAAATTTTTAAGCAAAAATTTAATCCATCACCAAATTATCTCGCCGTAGTCGAGGTGATTTGGTATTTTTGAAATATCAACTGACCCCGCCTACGGCGGGGCTTTGCTTATGGTGAGCAAAATCAAGTTCTTTGAAAAAGGAGAAAGAAAATGAATAAACAGCAGCTAAAAATATTTTTACCTGATGGTTCACTGCAAGATGTCGTTGAGCAATTGTTTCGCGATGCCGGTTTGCCGGTGTCTTACGGAAAAAAACGCAGCTATCTTGGTTCTCTGTTGTCCGTGTATCTTAAAGAGATGATCGATGTTGTGGTCAGCCAGTTTCGGCCGTGGGATATGCCATTTTACATCGCTATTGGCAGCGCTCACTTGGCGGTTACTGCTGATGATATGATTTGGAACGCCGGATTGCTTGAGGATGAGCGAATCACTGTTTTAGATCACTATCCAATCGCTCGACAAGGTTATTCTAAAACTAGGCTGGTGATCGCGGTTCCTAATGATTCGCCCATTCAGCGCTACAAACAACTTACGATCAGTCGTCCAATGATTCCGGGAACTGACAGGAAATCTTTGGTTACAGAGTATTACGAGGGCGCGATTATTTGGGCGCATAAAGAACGTATGGATTTGGAAATCATCAACTGTCATGGCAAATTGGAAGCTTTCCGGCATTTTGAGTTAGCCGACGCTATCTTGGAAAATACAGAAAGCGGCGACACCTTACTTGAGAATCACTGGCGGGTTATCTATCAGATTATGGAATCGCAAACTTGCCTGATTGCTAACACAAAAGCTCTAGCTGACAAAACTCTGGGTTCGGCGATTAAAATCATTAAGCGTATGCTGGCGTCGGTGATTGCCGCTCGTAAATACTTTATAATTGAATTTAATGTAACGAAAAAGGCCTTTAAAGATGTAAAAACGATTCTATTAGGTTATTCAGGCTATTTGGAAAAAGGGCAGAGTCCAACGATTTCAAATCTGCTCAACGGTGATTTTGAGATTAAAGTAGTGATTCCGTGCCATAAACTTGAAGACTTACTTGATCGATTGGATCGGCGCGGGGTTTCATCAATTGTCACCAAAAAGTGTGACCACTATATCCCTTGAGAATAAGTATGTTTTTTCAGGAAATTGACCTTTGAAAAATCATTTGCTAAAGTGTCAAAAAATGGAGGAGGGCAAATGAGACAAGAAACGTTCACAAAAAAGCTGATTCAATTTTGTGTGCCTTCGGTAAAAGCAGGTGACGCCCGGCGACTTGTTAGTCAGTTTTTGTCGGTAAAACCGTGGTCAAGATCGTCAGATTTAGGCCACACTGACAGCTATATTATTACTTTCATTTGTGATCAAATGACAGTAAACGATTTGCTGACAAAGCTGGCAAAACAATTAGAGATTGCTGAATTTGTAGTGACAGATACAGTTTTAGTCAAATTTGTTTAGATCGAAATTAGGCTCTTTTCGGTGGTCACTTTTTAATAAGCTCAAGGTGACCACTTTTTTATTATGGTTTCGCCCGAATACCCAAAGCTCTGCTTTGGAGTCGGGTTTATTTTATGATACAATATGAGAGTGATTATCTTATGAAAAAAATTTATTTTATTTTTATTATTTTTGGTTTAATTTTAGCCGGCTGCAATCTAAAGCAAAATTACACGATGCAGTATGGTTTTAGCAATGAAATCATTACCGAGAGTAAATTTGAAGAAACGTCAGATGGATTTAAGTTAAAAATTCCTTTTGCTGATTTTGGTTGCGAAATAAAAAAAACAAAAGCGGTGTTAGAAAGAAAAGAAAAAACTTTTACCATTACTATTTTTGACAATCAAGCGGCGAAACGTTGCAGTGAAAAATTTTTTGCCGAAGTCACTGGTATTCCAAAAGGCGAATACTGGCTAAAAGTTATTTATCTAAAAGAAACAGGGCAACAAGAAGTTTTTTCTCAAGTATTGGTCATTGATTAACATTAATTTAGCTAATGATTCATCAAGATAAAATCAAACACTTTTTGGCATCTTTTACTTTAACCGTAGCAATTTTTTTATCCACCAAATATTATCGTTTTAATTTTGGGGATAATTAAAGAAATCATTGATCATTATTTTAAAAAAAATACAATCAAACAATCATTGGCTGACGGTGTCGCTGACAGCTTAAGCGTTTTAACCGGTTTAGCGGTTTGTAACGTTTTGTTGATTATCTTTCCCGCAAACTAAAAAAATTAGATTATTTTTTCCTTGGCGGGGATTTTATTTTATGTTATAATAAAGGGTGTTATGAAGTTAAAATCAATTCGGGAAGTAAAGCATTTAACTGGTAAAAAAGTGTTACTCCGTGTCGCTTACGACGTACCATTAGAAGAGAAGGGAAAATCTTGGATCGTGGTTGATGACCGGCGAATTGCGGAAACTTTGCCTACCATTAAATATCTTTTAAAAAAGCGTTGCCGAATTGTTATTGTTTCTTGGTTGGGCCGGCCGGGGGGAAAAGTGATTGAAAAATATCGGCTAGATCCGGTGGCGAAAAAATTGTCTGAACTTTTAAAAAAACCAGTGAAGAAATTAAATGATTGTATTGGGCCAAAAATTTTTGCCGAAATCCAAGCCTTAAAACCGGGCGAGATTATTATGCTGGAAAATGTCCGTTTTTATTCGGCGGAAGAAGAAAACAGCAAAATGTTCGCTGGGCTCTTAGCTTATGGCTTTGATTTAATCGTTTTTGATGCTTTTGCCCAAGCTCATCGGGTTCACGCTTCAACTACAGGCATTACCAAGTTTTTGCCCACTTATGCCGGTTTTTTGGTGGAGAAAGAAATCAACTCTCTAAATCAAATTATTAAAAAGCCGAAGCGGCCATTGGTGGCCATTATCGGCGGCGCAAAAATCTCTGACAAAGTTGCTGTCCTTGAAGAATTAGTGAAAATGGCGGACAAAATTTTAATCGGCGGCGGAGTGGCCAATATTTTTTTGAAAGCCATTGGCGTGAGCGTGGGTCATTCTTATTTGCAGGATAATTTTATTGACCAGGCAAAAAGAAAAAAAGTAAATTTTGTCAAATTAGCAAGAAAAATTTATCAGCGGCATAAAAATAAAATTGTTTTACCGACTGATTTTATTTCCGCCAATAAAATGGATCAGGGGGCGCTAGTTGAAATGGTTGATGCCAAACAAAATCAGAAAATTAATCCCCGTTTTATGTTTTTGGATATCGGTCCCGGGACAATTGCCAGATATTTAACGGAAATTAAAAAAGCGAAAACGATTTTTTGGAACGGCCCAATGGGGGTTTTTGAAATTAATAAATTCGCTTTTGGCACAAAAAAAATCGCCGAAGCCGTAGCCCGAAGCCAATCAGTCAGCGTGTTAGGCGGCGGCGACACAGAAAGCGTAGTTAAAAAATATAATTTAGAAGGCAAGTTTAGTTACGTATCCACTGGCGGTGGAGCCAGCCTGGAATTTTTAGCTGGCAGAGAACTGCCAGCGTTGAAAAATATTCAGAAAGCAAGATAAGATATAAAATTTAGAATTTTTAATTTTGATTTCCCGCAACCGGGATCCTCGGTTTTTCACCAAATCATAGATTTGGGAAAAATCGGGACAATATTTTAATATTCCCCGCCGGAGGCGGATCCGCCTTGGGCGGAGAAATTCACTCAAAATTCAAATTTAATAATTAAAAATTAATTTATAAACTTATGGACAACGAAACAAAAAATTTGAAGCTTCAGCCTCCATTTTGGGGTTTAGTTTTAGCCACAGTAGTAGTTATATTTTTAGTCGTTTTTTTGGGAGTACTGACGAGAAATGAGTTTAAAAAGTATGATTACATCGGGCGCGAAAGTCAGCAGACTTATACGATTACCATTGACGGTGAAGGTAAGGTGACAGCGATTCCTGATATTGCCCAAATTTCTTTAGGCATTCAAACTGATAAATCAACCGTGGTCCAAGCCCAACAGGAAAATACCGATAAAATGAATAAGATCATTGCGGAATTGAAAAAGACGGGCATTGACGCTAAAGACATTAAAACAACTAATTACAGTATTTATCCCCGCTATGACTGGATAAACGGGACGCAAATTTTGCGCGGTTATACGGTCAGCCAGAATGTTTCTGTAAAAATCAGAAATTTGGAAAAAGTCGGGTCTATCGTTGATCAAGCCGGCAATCTGGGGGCGAATGAAGTCGGTGGTTTAAATTTTACCATTGATGAACCGGAAAAATTGCGCCAAGAAGCCAGAGAAATTGCCTTAGCTAATGCGAAAGAAAAAGCCGAAGCTTTGGCCAAGGTCGCCGGGGTGAAACTAGGTAAGCTTGTTTCCTTTAGCGAAAGCGGTCTTACCCCAATGCCGATTTATCGCGATTATGCTTTGAAATCATTGGAAGCAGGGCTCGGCGGAGAAGCGCCGGCACCCGCTGTTGAACCGGGGAGTCAAGAGATTATTGTTGACGTGATGGTGACTTATGAAGTGTTATAAAGTCAAAAGTCAAAATTCAAAAAGCAAAAGTTAGGAAATCATTTTTAGTGGCATCTTAAAACTTTTGACTTTTGACTTGAAATTTTGACTTATAACTTTTAACTTTTGAATTATTTTTTATGTTTGGACCAAAGATTAAATCAATTCGTGCTCTGGAGATTTTAGATTCGCGCGGCAATCCGACGATCCGGGTTAAAGTTGAATTAAACAACGGCAGTGTTGGCGTTTCGTCAGTGCCGTCTGGCGCGTCAACCGGCAGTCATGAAGCGCTTGAGCTTCGCGATGGCGATAAAAAGCGTTACGGCGGTAAAGGCGTTTTAAAAGCGGTTAATAATGTTAATAAAATTATCGCGCCAAAATTAATTGGCCAAGACCCGATAAAGCAGCGCCAAATTGATAAATTGATGATTAGTTTAGACGGCACGGAAAATAAATCAAAATTAGGCGCGAATGCGATTTTAGGCGTGTCATTGGCAACCGCCCAAGCCGGAGCGATGAGTTTAGGTTTACCTTTGTATAAATACTTGCGCAAAATTTTCAAGTTAAAATATCGTCAATGGCACTTGCCTTATCCAACGATGAATATCTTAAACGGCGGCGCTCATGCCGATTGGTCGCTTGATTTGCAGGAATTCATGATTGTGCCACAGCAAAAAAATTTTAGCGAACGAGTGCGCGCCGGCGCTGAAGTTTTTGCCGCTTTGGGGAAAATTTTGAAAGCGAAAAATTACCCGACCTTAAAAGGCGACGAGGGCGGTTATGCGCCGAAGTTAAAAGGCAATGAACAAGTCTTTGGTTTAATTATCCAAGCCATTAAAAAAGCGGGCTATCTGGCCGGCCGCCAAGTAAAACTCGCCATTGATCTGGCGGCATCGGAATTTTATAATTCAGAAAAGCAAGTTTATGAATTGAAAGCCGACAAAAAAAATCTAACCGCGAGCCAAATGATTGAACTGGAAAAAAATTGGCTAAAAAATTATCCGATTATGTCCATTGAAGACGGTTTGGCCGAAGATGATTGGTTAAATTGGCAATTGTTGACCAAGCAATTGGGCAGAAAAATAAATTTAGTTGGCGACGATTTATTTGTCACTAACGTCAAAAGGTTAAAACAAGGCATTAAGAAAAAAATTGCCAATACCATATTAATTAAGTTAAATCAGATTGGTAGTTTATCGGAAACGATTGATGCGATTGAATTGGCTCATAAAAATAAATATCAAACCTCAATCTCCCATCGGTCTGGCGAAACCGCTGATACCTTCATCGCCGATTTGGCGGTGGCGGTTAATTCAGAATTTATCAAAACCGGCTCGCTTTCACGTAGCGAGCGAGTGGAAAAGTATAATCGGCTGCTGGAGATTGAACAAGAATTGAAGTAGTTATTACTGTCATTGTGAGGAGGAGTCCCGACGTAAAGTCGGGACCGACGACAAAGCAATCTAACGCTTTGCATTATTCTGAACTTGTTTCAGAATCTTTACGAGGTGGATCCTAAAATAAATTCAGGATGACAAATTAAAAAAAGAAAAACCCAATAAAACAAGGGTTTTTATCATTGACAAATAATATTTTTTGATATATAATAGTTCATTAGCTTGCAATCAAACTTTATAAGGAGGGCAGAAGAAGATGTTGCGGCAAAGACAGCAGGAAAGAGAACAAAAAATTATTATTATTGCTTTGATCATTACCTTACTCATTTCATCGTTTCTCAGTTGGTTTATTAATGAATGGTGGCAAATAGGAAAATTAGGACACGAAAAGTTAAGGCAGTTACCGCCGCCATCAACGGCGGAAAAACAACTAACTTATAAGTATCTATCCGGTATGCGCGGACCAGATAGTTTTTACCGCGAATTAACTGCTTGTAAGGGAAAAAGAGAAAAATAATAGGCAGTTTGCCGAATAAAAATCTTTACCCCGCACTAAACCCCGCACTAAATTAATATTCTAGTGCGGACTTTTTTTATTAGTTAAAATTGGCTATAATTAAACCATTGCCCGGTAGTGAAACTTTGATTGATTACCGTCGGCAATAAATTAAATACAATTAGGATAAATCACGAAGAAAAAAATAAAATTTATAATCTGATTAAATAATTTAAAATATCAAAGTTCTACTACCGGGTATGACCCAACCAAATTTAGCTAAAAATACCACTTATTATACCGCCGCCTTAACCGTCCAGAAAATTCTGGCGTTTATTTATTTCTGGTTTATTTCCAATAGTTTATTTCCCGGGCAACTTGGCCAGTATGTTTTTGCCCTTTCTTTTACCACGCTGTTTTCCATTTTTATTGATTTAGGGCTTTCGCCAATTTTAACCCGTGAAGCCGCTAAAAACCAAGTCCAAGCCAACCAATATTTAAAAAACGTTTTAGGCCTAAAAATTCCTTTGGCGATTTTGACCTTAATTGCGGCTTGGTTTTTTATTAATGTCACCGGCAAACCAGCGGAAGTCCGGCTTTTAATCTACTTGGCGAGTCTGGTCATGCTGTTGGATTCTTTTTCTTTGAGTTTTTGGGTGATTTTCCGCAGCCAGCATAATTTAAAATATGAAAGTATCGCGACGATTCTGGTCCAAATTATTATTTTTGTTTTAGGCTTAATCGCTTTAAAAACTACCGGTGAAGTTAAAAATTTAATTTTAGCGCTCTTGGCTGCCAGTTTATTTAATTTTTTCTTAGCGATAATTCTTTTAAAATTTAAATTAAAATTTAATTTGGCTCCACGATACGACCAGGCCATCATCAAACACTTTTTAAAAATTGTGCCGGCCTTTGCTTTGGCCGGTATCTTTGTTAAAATTTATAATGCTTCTGATTCGGTTTTATTGAGTTATTTGGCGTCAGATGAGGCGGTTGGTTTTTTTGCCGTACCGGCCAAGGTGGTTTATGCTTTGCAGCAAGTCATCCCCGCCGCTTTTGCCGCTGTCATTTTTCCGGCTTTCAGTTATTATCACTTAAAAGACAAAACCCAATTAGCCAAAACTTTTAATAAAGCTTTTAATTATTTAACCATTGTCAGCCTGCCGATTGCCTTTGGCTTAATCATCACTTTACCCCAAATTATTAATCTATTTTGGCCAAGCTATCAACTCGTGATTCCCACTTTTTTCGTCATGGGTTTAGCTATTCCTTTTATTTTTCTGGCGTTTCCTACGGGGTATCTTTTAAACGCCTGTGACCGACAAAAAAATACGACTCTTAACCGAGGGATTATCACGGCCCTAGCTGTCATTTTAAATATTATTTTAATTCCAAAATTTTCTTTTTTTGGCGCGGGTATTACTTTTTTAATCACTAACGTTGTTTTATTATTCTTGGATTTTTTCTGGGTAGCAAAAACTATTAAATTGGAATGGCTGAATCTTTTTAAAATATTAGCAAAAACTATTTTGGCTTGCTTGGTTATGGCCCTAGTCATAATTCTACTTTTACCTTACTTCCATTTAGTAATCTTAATTGGTTTTGGCGTTATGGTTTATTTTCTTGCTTTATATTTTATTAAAGGATTTAGCTTAGATGAATTAGGTGATATTATTAATAAGGCACGAATCAAGAATTAAGAATTACGAATTAGAAAAAATTATTCTTAATTCATAATTCCAGATTCATAATTCTATATGATTAAAAAAACTTTACTCGTTACCCTTGATTTTCCGCCTCATCTCGGCGGGGTGGCGTCTTTTTACTATAACGTCTGCAAACGTCTGCCACCGGATAAAATCGTGGTTTTAGCGCCAGACGGCAAAGGAGCGGATGATTTTGATCACTGCGAGCATTTCCCGATTATCAGAAAAAAACTTTTAAACCAGTTTCCTCAATCCTGGCCGCGAGGCTTGGCCGGGATTTTGAAATTAGCGGCGACGGTCAGATGGGTGAGTCTGATTAGAGGCATTAGCCAAGTGGTAAAAAATCATCACATTGAGCTTATGATTGCCGGTCAAGTTTTGCCGATTGGCACCCTTGCCCTGATTTATTACCAGCGCCGAAAAATTCCTTATATTATTTTTGCCCATGGCCTTGATATTTTATTGCCGCAAAATTATTTACGAAAAACCGTTATCCTTAAAAAAATTCTTAGCCGCGCCAAAGCGATCATTGCCAACAGTCACTTTACTAAAGATGAAATCATTAAATTAGGCGTTAAGGCGGAAAAAATTATAGTGATTAATCCCTGTCCGGACAATACGCCAGCAATGCTTTCCGAATGGAAAGCTCAAGAATTACGGGAAGAGCATGAATTAATTGGTAAAAAAATTCTCTTGACCGTTGGTCGCTTAGTTGAACGCAAAGGCCACGATTTAGTGATTAAAGCTTTACCGGAAATAATTAAATCCGTGCCTAATTTAATTTATTTAATCGTTGGTGATGGCCCAAACCGAAAAAATTTAGAGCACTTGGTTAATGAAAATAGTCTTCGCGATTATGTTAAATTTATCGGCGTGGCCAGTGAAAAAGAGCTGGCTTGTTTTTATCATCTCGGTAATGTTTTTGTCATGCCCGCGCGCCAGCTTCAGAATGGCGATGTTGAAGGTTTTGGCATGGTTTATTTAGAAGCCAATTCTTTTGGGAAACCGGTCATTGGCGGCAAAAGCGGGGGAGTGACTGAAGCCATTATTGACGGTCAAACTGGTCTTTTAGTTAACCCCGATAATGTTAATGAGCTTATTAAGGCCGTAATTAAACTTTTGACTGATATGGCCTTAGCGGAACGGCTAGGATTACAAGGTCTTGAAAGAGTAACTAAAGATTTTGATTGGCAAACTCAAGTTGAAAAAATTAAAGAAATTTTAAAATAGCAGGAATTATGAATCACGAATCAAGAATTAAGAATAAAAATAACTAAATTCATAATTCCTAATTCTTAATTCATAATTATAAAGTTTTGTGCCCCAAGTTAGCATCATTATTCCTGTTTATAACGCAAAAAATACTTTAGAGTATTGCCTCCAAAGTATTTTTAACCAAACCTATAAAAATTTTGAAGTCATCGTGATTAATGACGGCTCAACTGATAGCAGCTTAAAAATTTTATCTCAATATCAGGATAAAATCACTTTAGTTAATCAGCCAAATCAAGGCGCGGCTAAAGCTAGAAATGTCGGGGCAAAATTGGCGCGCGGTGAGTATTTAATATTTTGCGACGCTGATATTTTTCTCAAACCAAACACCTTACAAATAATGTTAGAAACACTCCAAAAAAATCCAGAAACTTCATATACCTACAGCGCCTTTAAATTCGGCTTTAAAACTTTTAAGCTTTGGCCATTTTCCGCCAAAAGGTTAAAACAAATGCCGTATATTCATACCACCTCTTTAATCCGCGCCAAAAATTTCCCCGGCTTTGATAAAAATCTTAAACGTTTTCAGGATTGGGATTTATGGCTGACCATGCTAAAAAGAGGAAAAAAGGGGATTTACATTCCGGAAGTTCTTTTTACTGTCAAATCCGGCGGCACGATGTCAAGCTGGCTGCCCAAATTTTATTATCGCTTTTTTCCTTTCAGTAAAAAGGTGAGGGAGTATTACGAGGCGGAAAAAATTATTAAACGAAAACACCATCTCTAAGTCAAAAGTCCCCGCCCGAGACGGGTCCGCCTTTGGCGGAAAAAGTCAAAAATCAAAATTTATGAAATATAAACATCAACCGGGAAAATACCAAATTTCCCTTAAAGCTTTATTAAAAAACAACCAAGGCCGATATTTAATTTTAAAATCAATGCCTAATAGTCCTCATTTTGTCGGCTATTATGATTTGCCCGGCGGCCGGATCCGGTTTCTTTATCGCAATACCACTATACTAATGACGATCTGATTTTTTATATTTTATTTGAGGCAAAATATTCAAAGGGTAAGATTAACTTTCTCCTGAACATATTTCTTACCGCTGGGTAAAAATTAACAAAACAAATATTAAAAAATTTTTTCATCCGGTTTTACAACAATTAATCCTTAATTATCTTAAGTGGAATAAGAAATAATTATTTCCCTCACCGCCAACCCCTCTCCCCAAATAATGTTGGGGAGAGGGTAGGGTGAGGGGCCATTAAAATTTTTAGATATTAGATTTTATATATCTATGCCAGATCTGTCTATTATTATCGTTTCCTGGAACGTCAAAAATTTACTGAAAAAATGCCTGGAATCAATTTTTCGCAATCAAGGCGATCTCACCTTGGAAGTGATTATAGTTGACAATGCTTCACGTGATGGCACGATGGAAATGGTAAAAACTAATTTTCCGCAAATCAAGATGATTAGCAACGAAAAAAATTTCGGTTTTGCCGCGGCCAATAACCAAGGGATTAAACAAACTAAAGGGGATTATCTACTGCTTTTAAATCCAGATACGGAAATTGTCGGCAGTGCCTTAAAAACCGCCATTGACTTTATGAAAAAAAATCAATTAATCGGCGCTTGCGGCATTAAACATCTTAATCCAGACGGCAGCCTTCAACCATCGGTACGACGTTTTCCCACTTTTTTAGCAATTTTTTTAATTTTAACCAAACTGGTAAAAATTTTCCCGCGCTTGCCGGCAATCAATAGATATCTGGCCAAGGACTTTAATTACAGCCAAGCCCAAAGCGTTGACCAAGTCGCGGGATCGTTTTTTTTGATCAGCAAAAAAGTTACGGAAAAAATCGGACTTTTAGACGAGGATTTTTTTATCTGGTTTGAAGAAGTGGATTTCTGCCAGCGGGTGATTAAAGCGGGCTGGCAGGTCTGGTACACGCCCAACGCTTCAATTATCCATTATGGCGGCCAAAGCTTTAAACAACAATTTACCTTGAAAAAACAATGGCTTTTCTTTAAAAGTGCCTTATATTATTTAAAAAAATACGGCTTTAGAAATTAGGCCTAAAAAATAGCTTATTTTAGCTAATAATATTAAAAATTCTTGACTTTTTTCCCAAGATAGTATAAAGTATTAAATATATTGAAATTCAATAAATAAGGAGAAAAAAGCAAGCTTTCCTTATGGAAGCGGAAAGGAGGCACCTTACTAAAACCAAGGGTGATGACGTAGGCCCAGTGAAATGCTCCCGAGACGTAACAAATCAACAACAGTAATGCATGGAGGAAATCTGTATGAAGAAGGTACTCTTGTTGCTGACCATCCTTGCGGTGGCAACAATATTAATCGAAATGAACACCATGACGGCCTTCGCGGAGCCCACCATTCCGGCCACGGGCATCATCGTGGCCAATTGGGTCTAAAGCACATCGATACGGCCTCACTCAATGGTTAAAGCGATGAACCCCGAACTCTTTCGCTTAAGACCTATGAGTGAGGCTTTTTTTGACAAATAACAAATTTCTTGCTATAATCTCAATAAATAAGTGATGGGCCGAATCATGTGAAATGAGGAGGAAGGAGATATGGCGAAAATGCAGGAAACGATCTTTTTTTCTAAACCCGTTGACATTTCGGCAGTGGCCAACGCCTTAAATCTGCAGAAGGGAGGCAATGGCGAACCAGAAGGACTTTTATTTGATTTGAACGGACGATTAATGGCAATTTGCCTGCCGCCGAACAATAGGCTTGATTTTCAAGAAGGATACGCCGCGGGAGTCGAGATTTACAATCCGGTATTTCTTTCTGGAGCCCAGGCTCTTGCTTAAACCCTCTACCAACGAAAGGAGGGATCACCCATAATGTCAAATGACATTAGCGTTCGTCTGGTAAAAGCTGGTCGATGCCACTCCGGACGAGCAAGTACGGAAAGGAGGTGATCCAACAATCTGATTTGGAAAGGAGGGATTTCGCACCTTTTAAAATATATTTGGGTTTATACCCCCCCCCGAAGGCCCCCACTTCATATCTTTTCATCTAAGTATCGTTAATATGAAGCGGGGGCTATTTTTTGTTTGTTTTTTGCTTCAACTTAAGCTAAAATAATTATTGAGGATAAAATATGGAATTTAATTTCTTCGGTAAAACTTTCCAGTGGATATTTCTCTTGATTATCTTGGCCGAACTTTTATCTTTGACTGTCTATTTACTGCCGCCGCTTAATCAAGCGGCTTTTTTTATTATTTTAGGTATCACTTTAATTTTAGCTTTAATCAAGCTGGATTACGGAATTTATATTGTATTAACGGAATTATTCATTGGCGGACATGGCCACCTTTTTGCCATTGATATTAATGGTTTAACAATTTCAATTAGAATAGGGTTATTTTTAATGATTTTAATGGCTTGGGTTGTAAAATCTCAAATCTCAAATCTCAAATCTCAAAATTACACCTCAAAAATCAAAACTAAAAGCTATAAGTTAGAAGCTAAAAGCTTAATATATTTTCTACTATTTATTACCATATTAATTGGTATAATCAATGGCTTACTAAATAACAATCCGGCAAATGTTTTCTTCGATACCAATGCTTGGTTTTATTTTGCGTTGTTGCCGGTGTTTTTGACTACCCTTAAAGAAAAGCAAAAAATAGAAAATATTTTACAAATTTTGACTGGTGCCACAACTTATTTATCCCTAAAAACAATTGCCGTTTTATTTTTGTTTGCCCAAAATTTTGCCGGCATTGGTGGCTGGTTTTATCATTGGATTCGCGCCAGCGGGGTCGGGGAGGTAACCTATATTTCCGGTACGCTTTTTCGAATTTTTTTCCAATCTCAACTCTATGTTTTAATTGGATTTTTTATTGTTTTAACTTTTTTAATTAATCAGTTAAAAATTAAAGACTGGAAAAAAATCTTGCCTCCGATTCTTTATCTTTATTTGACCAGTTTGGTGATTTTTATCAGCCAGTCCCGGAGTTATTGGGTTGGAGCGGCAGCGGCTTTAATTTTTTTAATTATTCTTGGAACTTGGCGGTTAAAAATTAAATTAAAAAAAATCGCTTTGTTAATTACGGCGATCGC
The DNA here is from genome assembly GCA_001817425.1 of Candidatus Buchananbacteria bacterium RIFCSPHIGHO2_02_FULL_39_17. Classification (GTDB taxonomy): domain Bacteria; phylum Patescibacteriota; class Patescibacteriia; order Buchananbacterales; family UBA6539; genus HO2-39-17. Next base: position 23,322 of record MHII01000035.1, read on the forward strand.
TGTTGTCTTAATCAGTCAGTTTTACTTAATTGAGTTTATTACCGGTAATTATGCCGGCAATTTAGTCGCCCAACGTTTCAAAAATTTACCCCAAGAAGCCGCCGGTATCAGCCGCTTAAACCAGTTAAAACCTTTAAGCCAAGCGATTTTTCAAAAATTAATCTTTGGCTGGGGCTTTGGCAAAACTTTGACTTATGAAAGCCGCGATCCCAGAGTTCTCCAAACTCATCCGGACGGAATTTACACGACCTATGCCTTTGAATGGGGATATTTAGATATCTGGTTAAAATTGGGTTTATTTGGTTTAGTTGCTTATCTTACCTTAATTAGTTATCTTTTTTACTTAGGAATTCAAAAGTCAAAAGTCAAAAGTCAAAATAGCAATTCAAAATTCAAAATTATTAATGTGGGATTACTAATTGGCTTAATCGCTCTAGTCATCACTAACATTTTTTCACCTTATTTAAACCATCCGCTTGGAATTGGCTATATTATACTAGTGACAGCAATCTTTAATGAACATAAATTAGAATTTTGAATTTTTAAAATTAAAAATATTTTAATATCTTGCCGACTAAATCTTTTTGGCCGCGCAAAAAATCTTTGCCGGTCATTTTTTTTTTACCCTCTAACTGGACGGTTTTAAGTTCAACCGCGCCTTGACCACACTTAACCGCCAAACCGCTATTTGGTCCTAAAAACACCTCACCCGACTTCAGATTAGCCTTAAAATCACCCTCTGAAACGCTTAAATTTGCGATTTTCAGGCGCTTTTGACCTAAATGCGTAAAAATCCCTGGCCAAGAGGAAAAGGCTCGTTTTTGGCGGTCTAAAAAATCAGCTGATTTTTGCCAGTCAACCTGCCCATCTTGACGCTTAATGATTTGAGTAAAACTGGCTAAAGATTCATTTTGATTGATGAACTTAATTTTGCCTTCAAGATAAAGGGGGATTGTCTCAATTAAAATTTTTGACCCCACTTCAGCTAATTTCCGGCTAAGAGTTTCGTTATTATCGTTTTTATCAACCGCGACTACCTCCTGGTTCAAAATCGGTCCGGCATCAACCACCTCCGTCATTTTAATAATACTCACTCCGGTTTTTTCCTCGCCGTTTAAAATCGCACCTTGGATCGGCGAAGCGCCACGATATTTTGGCAGAAGCGACGGATGCAAATTTAAAAAGCCATAAACTGGCTTTTTTAAAATTTCAGCCGGAATAATCATGCCGTAAGCGACTAAAATCGCTAGATCAACTTTATCTTTTTCAAAAATTTTTTTTAATTCAATTTTATTTTTTGGCTGAGCGATTTTTAAACCATTGGACAAGGCTAGTTCTTTAACCGGCGGGGAAGTAAGCTTTTGTTTCCGGCCAAGAGGCTGATCCGGCTGGGTAATAATTAAATTAGGCTTAAATCCATTTTTGATTAAGCTTTCTAAAACTATGCCTGCGAATTCCGGCGTGCCAAAAAAGACGATTTTAGATTGAAAAAAAACCATAAATAATTTTGAATTTTTAAATTCGAATTTCGATTCAATATTTTAATATTCGAAATTGAATCAAAATTAAAAATTGGAATTTAAAAATTGTTAGTCATACTTTCTAATATCTCCTTTCCTTTCGTAATCTCTTTCGTTTTGTCAATAAATAAAACCCCATTTAAATGATCAACTTCATGCTGAATCACCCGGGCAAAAAATCCGGTAGCTTTAAATTTAATTTTTTTACCTTCCTGATCTAAAGCTTTAACTTTAATTTTTAACGATCTTTTTACCAAGCCAAAAACTTCAGGGATACTCAAACAACCTTCTTCGCCCAATTCTTTATGAAAAGAACGCCGAGTAATTTTTGGATTAATCAAAACTACTAATGACACTTCCCGCTGATTGGGATAACGCGGATTATCAGATAATATTTCAATTAGAGCAATCCTTTTAGAAACTCCAATTTGCGGCGCAGCCAAACCAACCCCTGCGTTTTCTCTCATGGTTTTTGCCATATTTAAAATTAACTGCTTAATTTCCTGATTTTGCAGTTCCTTTTGCTTAAGTTCTCGAGCTTTTTCCCTTAAAATTTGAGAGGGATAAATTTCCAATGGTAATGGTAATGTCTTGATCATAGTAATAATTAATTGTCAAAACTAATAATATTATACATTATACCTTAATCATTATAAATTATCATAATTCCTTCTCTATCTCCAAAATCTTTTTTTCTAGCTGACTATAAGCTAATTGATCTTTTTTGAGATAAGCTTCAAGCTGCAGGGTGAGATAATGTTTTAGTTGATCGATGACCAAATCTTTTTTGTTGACCATTGGTTTTTATTTTAATGATGAAACGAAAATCCCCAATTTTTTTGGGGAAAATTACTGGAAAAATTTATTATAACGCTCTAAATTTTTTCTGTCAACCCGCTTAAATTCTCCAATCCTGTGAAAAATTATAACTTAATTGACTTTTTTAAAATAATCAGCTAAGATCATTTATGCCTCATTCGCGGCAATTTTTGATCTTTATAACTTTTGAGGAAAGGAGAAAAAATGTCAACAACGATCTTTTCCACACTTATCTTTCTTCTCATTTTTGCCTTTTACCTTGTGATTAATGTCGGTCTTTATCGGTATTTTTTTGAAAAAAGATCATCAAAAACTAAAAAGTTTTTGAAAATCTTGGGCGGTTTACCATTATTAGCCCTACTGGCTCATCTTTTAAACGACAAAACCTTGCCCGGATAATGACAAGGGTAAAAATGATGATGCCGATGACGGCAGTGATCTTTGATTTATTCCATTCTTTTTTTCTGGCCAACCTCCGTTGGCTTTTTTTATTTGCTTTTTTTATTAAAAAATTCTATCTTTATAGATAATATGTCATTAAAACCCCAGACAACAAAAATTAATCGTGGCCCCCAGCATTTTAAAGATATTTTAAGTCAAAAATCGACCACCAGACCGCCAGCTTATCCTTGGCAGGAATTGGCTTTACAGATTATTGAGCAGTTAAATATTCCATCGAAAAAACGAAATTCTGTTTTTAAAGTCTGCAAGCAAAATCCGCGAGATTACATAGTTAAATGTTTAAACGAAACTAAAGAATTAGCAAAAACTGGTGAACCATGGCGATATTTTTTTAAATTGGTAAATAAAAAAACTGGCTCTTGATTTATTTGCCAGCTTGGTTTATCTGATTTACTAAAATAATCAAACTAACCGAAAATTGCAAATCAAATAACCAACGCCAAACGGCCCTTCATAAGATAAAACTTCCGGTTTGATATTTAAAGATTCAGTCATACCGGCCAAAATAATAATTGAACGCAAGCCGCATTCTGCGGCTTCTTTAATTAATCCTGAATCAAGCACTAACAAGCCATTAAAGTTTTTAGCTTTAATTAAATCCACAACTTTTTTATCAAATTCTTTGCCTTGGGCTGAATAACCGGCTGGCGCATCTTTGGTTAAAGTGTGAGCTAAATCTCCAGAAGCAATGACCGCAATCCGTTTATTGAGTTTGGCTAATTGACGATAAAGGAACTGGCCGAATTCAAAATGTTTTTGATAATTAAGGCCGGAATAGGTAATAGGTACAATCGGCAAATTTTTTAAATGTTTGGTCAGAAAATAAAGTGGTACGGCAAAACCATGATCAATTTCCGGCTCACTGATCATAACCATCGGCGCTGCCTGATTGCTCTCATCTGATGCCCGAATTTCCTGAATGGTCATAAAATCACTGCGGAATTTCAGCTCCAAACTAAAATCGCCGAATTCTTTAAAATTCGCCGCATAATCCGGATTTAAATTAATATTAAAATACTCCGGCGAGACTTTGCCGTGCGGTGAAATTAAAACCAGGCTTTCGGGTTTGGCGGCATAAAGCTCCTGCTCTAATTTTTTAAACGCTTCCTCGGTTTTTTTCAACTTGACTAAATTATCCTTACCAATCTCCGGGATTAAAACCGGCGGATGAGGAGTAATCGCCGCAAAAACTAAAGGCATAATAAATAATTCAAAAGTTAAAAATCAAAAATCAAAATTTTGGTTGGTCGCCGCTTGCCTACATAGGTAGGCGGCGACCTTCATTATTTTTGAGATTTGAGATTTGATTTTATTCCAAGTCTTCGCCTAGCAGATGAACATCAACTGCCTGTTTGCTCGTCATAACTATATTATCCCACTTATAACCAAATTTGACAAATGCCGTTTCGGTTTTAATCCAGCGCCGATTGCCGTCAGAAATCACGTAAACTTTATTGTTATTATCGGCTTTAATTAATTCGCCGTCTTTAAATTTAACTGGCTCACCGTCAGGATATTTTCCCAGTTCTTCAGCGCTGACTTGGGTTAAAATTTTATTTTTAAAATTAACCGCCATTATCTCGCGAGAATAAATCGGCTGTTTCACGCCGCTTTCAACATAATAAACCCCACCGCTTAATTTATTCTGCAAAAGCGCACCGGTTGGATAAAGACTATCGCTCGTAATTTCCTGGCCATAGGTATAACCGGATAAATCGGCGATGGATGCCTCAAGCACCTCGTCCGAATTAAATCCTAAACGCTGAAAAACTTCCGGCGAGGTGATATAGCGCAAAGTCGTATCAACTAAAAGATAAATCTTTCCTTCCGGCGTTTTTAAAAGCGAATAATTATGAAATTTAATTTCTGGCGCGGTTTCATATTTTTCCAAATCCAAGCGGGGGACAACTAAAATCTTTTTAGGGTCAAATCGGGAAATCAGAATGCCCCAGGAAGTAATCAGCCGGCGCGTCCCCGATTCAATCAGCCAAACCGCCGGGCTGTCATTGGCTTTAAGTAAAGACCCGTCCGGATAATTTCTGCCAAAATATTCTTGGTAAAGCTGATAAAATCTTTTGTTGCCCGAGTAATGCGGCGTGTAATTATAAAAACCAGCAGTTGCCTGATTGACCGGTGTAATCTGATAACCATCAATCTCATACTGTTGTCCCGCCTGATAAGTCCAAAGATTAGGCTGATTTAAGTATTGCCGAAACTGCCAAGCCGCGCCATCAACTTGCTTGCCAAAACTCAAAGTCTTGGGACTACAAACCCCGTCATCAGGACAACGATAGCCCATAGCTTTATCTAACTGATTTTGGCTGGGATCAAGGTCGGTAATTAAACTCTGCTCTTTCTGCAAGGTGGCTAAAAGCACGCGGGGATTAATCTGACTTTCTTGAGCCGCTTGCCAAATAATTTCCGCCGCTTTTTTATTAACTCCTTGATAGTCAGGCAAAATTAATTTAGCTAAAACACTATTTTTATTTTCCAAAAAATACTGAATTTCACTTAGAGAGAGTGAATGATAATCAGTTAATTCCTCGTTTGTAAGAATAAAGTGCGGATTAAAAAAATAATTAGCCGCGCTTACTGGCAAGTAGCTAATGGCAAATAGCAGATAACTTGTAGCAACGAATTTAAATATTTTTCTCATGAAACAATTTACAACCCTCAATTATAATAATATTATACCATAGATAGACTCAAATAATGAATTGACTTTTAAAAAGCACCGTGATAAGACTAGAATAGTAAATCTCGAAAAACGGAGGGTAGGAAAATGGAAAAATTAATGGTTTTCTTGACAGTATTGGCCTGGATTTTTGGCACCTTAGCCACAATTATCACTCTACATCGAATGTACCGGACGGCCAAATGGGGGGCGAAATATGGTCATCTAATGACTGAACATCAAAAGGATATCGCTGGCCGCCATTTTGCTTTTGGCTTACCGCTGATTATCGCTATCGTCTGTTGGGCCTTTATTATTATCTTTTGAAAAAAAAGGTATTGTTAAGCTCTATCTAAAGGTAGATGATGATCAATGAGGGGTATATGTTTAATCAAACCCCTCTCTTTTTTTACAAAAATTAGCAATTAATGAAAAAGTTTGCTAAAATATTATTATGAAAAAACGGGTTTTTATTGCGATTAATTTACCGCTAGCAATCAAAGAAGAACTAAACAAATTAATTTCGCGAACAAAAAAAATCAACTCAAGCCAGTCCATCCGTTATGTTAAAGCGAAAAATATTCATTTAACTTTACACTTTCTAGGTTATTTAAATGAAGACCAAATTAATCAGGTCAAAAATGTTTTGAAGAGTCTGGCTAAAGATTTCCAAGAAACGGTTTTAATCACCAAAAAAATTGATGCTTTTCCGAATTTAAACCAGCCGCGAGTGATTTTTTTAAGTTGCCCAGAGAGGGCAGGGGAGAATCTAATTAAGCTCCAGAAAAATTTAGGGGAAAATTTAAAAAAAATCGGAATTATTCTTGATCATCGGCTTTGGCAACCTCATTTAACTTTAGCCAGAATTTTCGGCCATTGCCAATTTAAAACTCAAAATTTAATCATACCGAAATTGGAAATACCGGTTAATAGCCTTGAACTAATGGAAAGCCAATTAAGCCCCTTTGGCGCGGAATATAAAGTTTTAGCCAGCTACACATTAAAATAAATTTTCAATTATCAATTACCAATTTTCAATGAATTAAATTTCCAATTAATTATAAATAGTGTTTGAAATTAGAAATTAAAAATTATTTAAAATATGAGAGACCATTCCGGCAGAAAATACAATAAAACCAAAGTCACTCGCTTCCGGAGTAAAAGCACTTTTAGGGCTGACAATCCGCAAAAAATTGCTCGCTTTAAATTCAGCCAACCTTTGCCGCGGCCAAAAAAATTAATTTAATATGACGAAAGTTGAAATTCTTGGCGTTAAAATTGATAATTTATCCCTACAAGAAATTTTAGAAAAAGTCAGCCAATTTTTAGAATCAAAAAACCAGCATTTTATTGTCACCCCGAATCCGGAATTTTTAGTCGCCGCCGAAAAAGACAAAAATTTTAAAGAAATTTTAAATTACGCGGATATTGTTTGCGCTGACGGGATTGGTTTAATTTATGCCGCAAAATTTTTAGGAAAAATTTTATGGCGGACCACTGGCGTTGATTTACTCTGGGCAATTTGTCATTTGGCTGAACAAAAAAATTGTTCAATCTATTTTTTAGGCGCGGCGGAAGGTGTAGCCGAAAAAACCGTTGCCGTTTTAAAAAAATATTTTCCTCATCTTATTATCGCCGGCGCCCAGAGCGGGGGATTAATTGCTGATCCAAAACAAATTGAATCTCGCTTAATCTATGAAATTTCCAAAACTAAACCAAAAATAATTTTTGTTGCCCTTGGTCAGGTTAAACAGGAAAAATGGATTTTTTACCACTTGGATAAATTGCCGTCGGTAAAAGTCGCCATCGGCGTCGGCGGCGCCTTTGATTATTTAGCCGGCGAAGTCAACCGCGCTCCAGAAATAATTAGAACCTTAGGCTTGGAATGGCTTTATCGCCTGATTAATCAACCAGGTCGTTTAAAAAGAGTTATAAACGCCGTCGTAATTTTTCCTTTTTTAATAATAAAATCAAAAATTTTTCCAAAAAATATTGACTAAATTTTCTATGCCTAAACAAGTGGTTACCCGTTTTGCCCCCAGCCCGACTGGTTTTTTGCATGTCGGCGGCTTAAGGACCGCTCTTTATAATTTTTTATTTGCCCAAAAAAATCAAGGCCGATTTTTATTCAGAATTGAAGACACGGATCAAAAAAGAGCAGTTCCGGGCGCGATGAATGACTTAAAAAAAATCCTTAAATCATTTGGCTTAAAATGGGATAATAAAAAAATCATTATCCAATCAAAACGATTAAAAATTTACCAAAAATTTGGCAAACAACTGATTACCCAAAAAAAAGCTTACTATTGTTTTTGCCCCGAAGAACGATTGGCTGAATTAAGAAAAAATCAAATTGCTCAAAATTTGCCGCCTCGCTACGATGGTTTGTGCCGCAACTTAGAAAAAACGGAAATTGAAAAAAAATTAAAAAGTGACTTGCCTTATGTTATTCGCTTTAAAATACCGCAAACTGGCATTACTGAATTTAACGACCTGATTCGGGGCAAAGTCAGTTTTGACAATAAAATTTTAGACGATCAAATTTTGATTAAATCAGACGGCTTTCCCACTTATCACTTAGCTTCCGTCACTGATGACCACGAAATGAGAATTACCCACGTTATTAGGGGAGAAGAGTGGCTGCCCTCAACACCCAAGCATATTTTGCTTTATGAGGCTTTGGGCTGGGAAAAGCCGGAATTTGCGCATTTACCCCTGCTTTTAAATCCAGATCGATCAAAACTCTCTAAACGTCAAGGTGATATCAGTGTTGAAGAATATCTGAAAAAAGGCTATTTGCCCGAGACTTTGCTTAATTTTATTTTACTTTTAGGTTGGAATCCCGGAACCAACCAGGAAATATTTAGTTTAAAAGAAATGATTAAAATTTTTAGCCTGGAAAAAATTAATAAAGCCGGCGCCGTGTTTGATCTCCAAAAATTAGATTGGCTAAACGGTTATTATCTCCGTCATCTGTCATTAAAAGAATTAGCCAAATTGTCTCAACCATTTTTTAAAGCCGCCGGCATTAAAAAAGGACTAAAGACGCTTGAGCCAGTCGTTGCCACTGAACAACAACGAATTAAAAAATTAGAGGAAATCGTGATGGCCACTGAATTTTTCTTTCAAGAACCGACTTACGACAAAAAACTACTTCTCTGGAAACAAATGTCATCTGAACAAGCGGCGAAAAATTTAAAAATTTTATTGGCTGAATTAAATTTAATTGCAGAAAACGATTGGCAGCAAAAAAAATTAGAAAATAAAATAACAAATTTCATTAATGATCAAAAACTATCAATAGGGGAGATGCTCTGGCCGATGCGCGTCGCCCTAACTGGCCGCCAAGCCAGCCCGGGTAATTTTGAGGTGGCCGCAATTTTAGGCAAGAAAAAAACTCTTGAACGGATCAAATATGCCATTGCTCTTCTTGAAAAATAATCAAAAACCTGCTATAATATAATTAATGCTAAAAAACAAAAATCAAAAGTTAAAAAAGGGGATAATCCTTAGTTTATCCTGGCTGATAATTAGCTTGGTGGCGGCTAATTTTTTTATTATTTTACCGTTAAAAGCATCAGCCCAACAAAATGATATCAAAGAAATCAGCCAAAAAATTGACGAGCGCAAAAAAGAAATTGACGCCCTGCAAAAACAAATTGACAGCTACACTGAAAAAATCAAAGAGAAACAAGGTGAAACCAAAAATTTAAAAAACCAAATCGCCATTATTGATAACCAAATCGCCAAAATTAATCTTGATATTGAAGCGACTCAAAAAAGAATTGAACAGACAAATTTAGAAATCCAGAATTTAAACCTGCAAATTAAGGATCTAGAGAAAAAAATTGACGCCCATAAAGAAAAAATCGCCGAATATTTAAGACTAATTTATGAGCAAGATCAAGTGAGCTATTTAGAAATATTGCTGACCAATGAAACATTTTCTGATTTTTTTAATCAAGTCCGCTACACCCAACAAATTCATACTAATTTAAAAGTTGCCTTGGATAAATTAAAAACTGACCAGCAAAATTTACAGCTGCAAAAACAAAGCTGGGAAGAAAAGGCCAAATTGGAAGAAAAACTTAAAGATGAATTGCAGCAAAAAAAAGCTGAACTCCAAGAGAAAAGTTCCGCTCAAGAATTTTTATTAGTCCAAACTAAATTAACTGAACGCCAGTACCAATCTAAAGCCTATCAGCTTCAGCTCGAGCAGCAACAAATTAATTCCGACATTGTCACTTTAGAAAAAGAAGTCAGGAAAAAACTAGAACAGCTAAAAGAAGAAGAGCGCTTTCAAAGTTTTGGTCCGGCTAAATTCTCTTGGCCAGTTAACCCGGGGCGGGGGATCAGTGCCTATTTTCACGACCCGGATTATCCTTTCCGTTATATTTTTGAGCACCCCGCCATTGATATCCGAGCCAGCCAGGGCACGCCAATTAAAGCCCCGGAATCCGGCTATGTCGCCCGGGTTAAATTTAAGGGTGATAAAAGTTATGGTTATATCATGTTAATTCATAATGAAGGTTTTTCCACGGTTTACGGCCATATCTCAAAAGTCTTAGTCAAAGAAGATGAATTTGTCAGCAAAGGCCAAACGATTGGCTTGACCGGTGGCCTGCCCGGCACACCCGGCTCTGGACCCTTAACCACTGGCCCACATCTTCATTTTGAAGTCAGGCTTAACGGCATTCCCATTAACCCTTTAGAATACCTGCCTGCATCCTAACCAACATGAAACAAACTGAAACTTTCTTAACCCTTTTTGTTTGCCTTTTGATTACCATAACCGTGGTTATTTATGTCTATTTTTATGATCAACTAAAAACTTTTGGCCAACTGATGGTGATTTTTTCGCCAATTTTCATTTTCGCTTTCGCGGGCACATTAATTGCCAGACGCGACCAAAAAATTATTAAAAGACTTAGACAAAATAATCAATTGTCAAAAACCGTTGAATTAAATTGGTTTTTAGCCTTTAAGCACGATTTGGCTTTATATTTAACCCCTTTAATTATTTTACTGCTGCCGATTATTTTTGACCAAAAACCAACTTTAATTACTATTTTTCAGGCAATTATTATTTATTTAGTTCTAATTTATCTAAGATATATCTATTGGCGCGAAATCTAATTAATCAAAATCATTAGCTAAGAAAAAAGGCCTGGGAGTACCAGAACTTTTTATATCCTTAACTAATAACAGAAAAGGTCATCGGGCAGGGGAGGACAAATATTAGTTATCAAAAAATTAGGCTTTGAGGAACTTTATATTTTAAATATAAAAAATATACTTGATAAGAAGAGAGAAGTGAAATAATTAAATGATATTGAGTCGCACAATATATGTTATACGACTCTTTAACAATATTTATTTTAAACATAAAATAAAAGTCGTATAGCTGTATTTAGCGAACACAAAATTGTGTCGCTAAATACAGCTATACGACATATTTAGATAAAAATTTATTTAAATATAACCCCCTATAAAATAGCTAACACTACTTCAAAAAAACCTTTTCTCCGAGTCGTAAATCAATATATTGAAGCTTTTTGGGATCTTTAACCTTTTCCAACAAAATTCTAGTTAACAAATGAATCTGATTTTTGGGGTTATCATTAGTCAAAAACTTGGCTTGCCAGCCGTCCCGGGTCACCAAATTTACCTCAGAAAAATCGGATTTTAGAAATTCATAATAAGAAACCTCAAAATCAGGGCTTAAATCCGCCTCCTTATGCAAGGCAACGAGATATTCAACTAAATCTTGATTAATGGCATTTTGACCAATCTTAACCGGTGCCTGACTTTGATCATAAATAATTGGGTATTGGCCTAAAGTTAAGGCCGGCCGAATCACTTGAGTCTCACCCGACGTCTTTTTAATAATTAAATCGTTATTTTCTACCGCTTTAATCACTTTGCCGGTTAAGTCCAGATAATACTTATTTTCGCCACTGATCCAAATTAAAGTTGAAACTTTTTCTTTAATTTTAATACGCAGAGTGTCAAAATATTTTTTATCAATTTCTAAATCTTCAAAAAGATAATTTTTATTTAAAACCACCATGGCTTGCCACTTACTAAAAAATAAAATATTTTTTTGGCTAAAAATAAAAAAACGTTTTTTTTCTAATTGATGTAAAATTAAATTTTGGATATCATCTTGGTTAATGAATTCAGTGCCAAAAACTTCAATATTCTTTATCTGCCAATCCGGCAAACGACTAAAAGAAAAAACCCCTAAAAAAAATAAAACCATTAATATTAAAACTAAAAGCCATTTTTTTTTGGCTTTTTTTTTCCTTCTTTGAGGAAAATAAGGATTAAAGTAAGATTTTTTTTGATAATCTCGCCGCATCGTAATAAAAATATATCTTTGAGATTTGAAATTTGATTTTTGAGATTTATTTATACCAGTCTTTCTTCGGCTGATAAGAAGTTGCTAATTGATTTTTTTCTTGTTGTTTTGCCAAACCTAATTTAATTAGTTCATCTAATAATTTGGCGTAGGGTAAGCCCGAAGCGGCCCAAAGCTTTGGATACATTGAAATTGAAGTAAAGCCAGGAATCGTGTTAATTTCATTTAAATAAATCTGATAACCTTTTTTGGTGACAAAAAAATCAACCCGAGCCATGCCGGACAAATCAAGACAAATAAACGCCTTAATGGCCATGGCCTGAATTTTTCTAATTGTTTTTTTTGTCAACTTGGCCGGAATAATAGCTTGAGATTTACCATCAACATATTTAGCGTCGTAATCATAGAATTTATTGGAAGAAATAATTTCGCCCGGAACAGAAACTTTGGGCGAATCATTGCCTAAAACCGAGACTTCAATTTCCGCTATCCCACCTCTCCCCTCTTCCACGATGATTTTGCGGTCATATTGGCTGGCATCATTAATACCTAAAATTAATTCTTGCTGATTATGACATTTGCCAATGCCGATACTGGAGCCGGAATTGGCCGGTTTAGTAAACATCGGATATTTTAAATTTTTTTCTAAACGGCTGATGATTTTTTTACGATTTTGCCGCCAAGCCAAAACTAAAAACCAATCGTATTTTACCACCGGTAATCCGGCTTGTTTAAATAGCTGTTTTTGGATAATTTTATCCATCCCAACCGCTGAACCTAAAACATTAGTGCCGACATAAGGCAAATCAGCCATTTCTAAAAGTCCTTGCAATTTACCGTCTTCACCGTAAGTGCCATGAATCATGGGGAAAATCACATCAACCGAAGTTATCTCCGGTTTTTTTTCTGAAACTGGCGTTAAACCTTTTTCTTTAACTTTGACTAAATGTTTTTCTGTCGGATCAGGCGGCAAAACTGATTTAAACGGCAATTTTTTTATTCCGGATTTTAAAAATTTAATCGCGGCACTGCCCGCAATCCATTGGCCTTGTTTGGTAATGCCAATTGGTATAATTTCGTATTTTTTGCGATCTAAAGCTTTCATCACTGATTGGGCGGAAACAATGGAAACTTCATGTTCACCGGAACGGCCACCGAAGATCACACCAACTCTTATTTTTCTTTTTTTAGACATAATAATTCATTTGACTACCACTCTTGATAAAACCGGATTAATCCGGGTCACCACTTCATAATTAATCGTACCAATTTTTTCAGCCAAATCTTCAGCAGTAATTGCCTCTCTCCCCTCTTGACCAATTAAAATCACGTTTTCGCCTGCCTTAACTGATCTGACGTTTGAAACATCAACCATCATTAAATTCATGCAAATCCGGCCGACAACCGGACATTTTTTGTTTTTAATTAACACTATTCCCCTATTAGACAAATGCCGATCATAACCTTCCCAATAACCAACCGGCAAAACCGTGATTGTCATTGATCGCTTAGCCGTAAAAGTGTTGCCATAACCGATTTTCGTTCCGGCCGGCACGATCTTAACTTGTAAAATTTTGGTTTTCCAGTTTAAAACTGGCTTTAATCTTAACCAAGGATATTTTTTAAAGCAATTTTTTTAGTCTGCCTTGACGGCCAAAGCCCGTAAAGACCCAAACCCAATCTAATCAAATTAAAATGTGCCTTTGACTCAACTAACGCCGCCGCACTACAGGCAAAATGTTTAAAAGGAATTTTAATGTTTGATTTTTCCAATTTTTCTAAAACCCAATTGAAATTATTTAATTGCCAATTGGTATAATTTTGATCTTCTTCACTTGAGGCAAAATGACTGTAAACACCTTCAATTTTTGAATTGGGTAATTTCTTCACTTGTTGGATAAAATTGACTGCCTCTTTAGGCAAAATTCCAATCCGAGTTGTGCCCGTATCAATCTTAACGTGGATTTTAGCAATCTTTTTTTAAGTTAATGGCAGTTTTAGAAATCAGCTTAGCATAATTAAAATCGTAAACCGGTAAATCAATATTTTTTTTAATCCCCTCTTTTAAATAACGGTTTTGCGCATAGTTTAAAACAAAAATTCGATTTCTAAAATTTTTTTCGCGTAAAGCCAAAGCTTCACCCAAAACTGACCACGCCTAGCCATTTGACCTTGGGACTGACAATTTTTGCGGTTTGAATCATGCCGTGGCCATAAGCATTGCTTTTGATAATTGGCATAATCCCAACTGATTTGCCGACTAATTTTTTAAACTGACTTAAATTGTGTAAAATTGCTGATTGAGAAATTTCCACCCAAGAATTATACATTAATTTTTGCTAATTTTACTAATTTTTTTGGGTTTAAGTTGACAAAATTTGATAGATATGGTATGATGATATCTTTCCATGGTAGAAACTATTGAAAAAACAAAAAGGAGGAAGAACCATGATGACAATATTACGTGATAACAGCGGTTTTTTGCTCTCAGTTGTAGCTGGCTTTGCAGGTGTGGAGCTTAAAGGACCATTCACCAGTATCCTGCTGTTTGGTGCAACTTTTCTCTCTTGCTGGCTCATTAATGAACTGAAAAAAAGACTCTGGCATAATTAAACCGTGATTCTGCCACTGTCTCGCGCCTGGACTTAATCAAGTTTCAGGCGATTTTTTTTGGCTCAATTTTTTTAAAGCCACAAAATTTTTGTAAAACTTTTGGAATTTTCACGCTGCCGTCTTTTTGCTGGAATTGTTCTAAAATGGCCGGCACTAATCTTGAAGTGGCTAAACCAGAAGCATTTAGGGTATGGACAAATTCATTTTTGCCTGTTTTTTTATTTTTAAAGCGAATATTGCCGCGCCGCGCCTGATAATCCAAGGCATTGGAAACACTGCTGACTTCTTTATAAGTGGCCATGCTCGGCAGCCAAACTTCAACATCAATCGTTTTAGCCATCGCGACTGAGGCATCAGCTGCCGCCAATTGTACGGTTTGGAAATATAAACCTAAACCACTGACTAATTTTTCGGCATTTTTTAATAATTCAGCAAAAGATTGCCAAGATTGTTCTGGTTTAGAAAAATGAAACATCTCAATTTTATTAAATTGATGGCCGCGCACCATCCCCCGCTCTTCTTTACGGTAACTGCCAGCTTCACGCCGAAAACAAGCGGAATAAGCAAAATATTTCAGCGGCAAATCAGACTCGTCTAAGATTTCATCGCGATGATAATTGCCAATCATCATTTCTGAAGTGGCGTTTAAACAAAGGCCATCTTTGGTCCAATACAAATCATCTCTAAATTTTGGCAGATGCCCAGAAGTAAAAGCTGATTGTTCGGTTAACATAAACGGCGGTAGTAAAAAAGTATAATCATTTTTCCGATGAAAATCAATAAAATAATTTAGCAAGGCCCATTCTAAAATCGCGCCGTTTCCCCGATAAACCCAAAAGCCTGAACCACTAATTTTCGCGCCTCGCTGATAATCAATCACGTCAAGCGCAGTAGCTAACTCAATATGGTCTTTCGGCTTAAATTTGAAATTTGGCTTTTTGCCAAAGATTTTTAACATCTGATTATTTTCTTTGCCACCGGGTTTAACCTCTTCGCTTGGGAGATTAGGTAAAGCTGAAAGTTTTTCTTTCAAATCGTTTTCCACTACCCTGATTTTATCGTTTAATTTCTTGATTTTTTCGCCGATCGTTTTCATTTTCGCGATAATTTCGGCATTAGGCTTGGTTTTTGAATACTTGTTTCTTTCAGCTTTGAAAATTTCAACCTCTTGGAGCAATTTTCGGCGCTCATCATCAAGGGCAATAATGCCATCCAAATCCAAATCCTGGGCCGCTATTCGCTTTAAAAGTGCCTTTTTAACCGCCTCTTTTTCGCTACGGATTTTATTGATATCTAACATATTTTATTAAATTCGAATTTTGAATTTTTAATTTTGAATCAATTTTGAATATTCAAATATTAGAATATTGAATCAAAATTCGAGTTTCAAAATTCAAAATTATTTTAATTTAGATGATTTATAAATCTCTGGCTTATATGATTTTAATCTAATAATTTTTATTTTAGAAAATTTTCTACTTAAACCAGCAGTAAAACTAATTTGATCATAGCCAAGGCAAATTACATCTGGTTTTTCTTTTTTTACGAAAAAGTAAGGATCCTTCAAATGGCCTAAAATCACTTTATCGGCTATCCCCTGCTTTCTAATTACCGCCAAACGCTGTTTCTCATCCAAGGTCGGCAGTTTGCCTTTTATTTTTTTTACGGTTTTATCGCGGGCGACAACAATAATTAAATAATCGCCAAATTTTTTTGCCTGTTTGAAAAAATCCAAATGGCCGGGATGTAAAACATCAAAAGTCCCAAAAACCATCACTTTAATCATGGATGATTATTTACTTGATAAATGTATTACTTTACGTAGATGATCGCTGCCGAAAAGATAAAGAACAAGTAACGCTAGCAGTGTCGTTAAAATCGCCGCGGAATAATAACCGCTGCCAACGGCTAAACCAATGGCGGAAACAATCCAGATGGTCGCCGCGGTCGTTATACCTAAAACCTCATCGCCGACTTTCAAAACTAAACCCGCACATAAAAAACCAATGCCGGTAATTACTCCCGCAGCAATCCGGCTGGGATCGGCGTCAAACTGCTGGGAAACAATCATCACTAAAGTTGAACCTAAACCAACTAAAATATTAGTCCGTAATCCCGCCGGCTTATGTTTAAATTCACGTTCCAAACCAATTAAACCGGCAAGAATAGCAATGGTGAAAAGTCGAAAAAAAATTTGACCAAGAGTAAGTATAGGAAAGAATTAAGAATTAAGAAATTTTGGTATTAGCGATTTGTTATTTTTCCGGTCTTAACAAGGGAAACAATACCACGTCGCGCAAATTATTCTGCTTAGTTAAGAGTGTAACCAAGCGATCTAAGCCCATCCCCCACCCCGAAATCGGCGGCGCGCCGTGCTCTAAAGCCAAAACAAATTCATCATCTTTGCCGTGAGCTTCCGCGTCCCCGGTGGCTTTGGCTTTGGCTTGTTTCGCAAACCGCTCTTTTTGGTCAATCGGGTCAACTAATTCCGAATAGGCATTCACGATTTCCCAGCCGGAAATCACCAGCTGGAACCGATCAACAATTTCTGGATTTTGATCGTTTTTCCGAGCCAAGGGCGACAAGTCAGCTGGCTGATATAAAACAAAGGTCGGCGGCGTAATTTTATCGCGGCAAACTGTTTTATACAAAGCGTCAATCAAATTCCCTCGCCCCAATTTTTCTATGCCGTCAATTTTAATTTTTTTGGCAATAATTGCCGCGCGTAATTTTTCGGCGGTTTCAAATTTATCAAGATCAAGTCTGCTTTCTTTTTTTATTAGTTCAACAAAACTGGCTTTTGGCCACGGCGGCTTAAAATCAATTTCTTGTTCTTTTCCGCTTTGGTCTTTAATCGTTAATTTAGTTTTGCCAAAAAGTTTTTTTAACAAATAAACAAAAAGTTCTTCGGTAAATTTCATATTATCTTCAAAATTCCAATAAGCGACATAATGTTCCGCCAAAGTAAAATCCTGCAAATGAGACGGATCCATACCTTCGTTGCGAAAGCACCGACCAATCTCAAAAATTTTTTCAAAGCCGCCGATGATCGCTTCTTTTAAATAGGTTTCCGGCGCAATGCGCAAATAAACGTCAAGATCCAGGGCCTCATAATGAGTTTTAAACGGTTTAGCTAAAGCCCCCGAAGGATTATTGACCAAAATCGGTGTTTCTATCTCAATAAACCCGTTTTGCCAATAAAACTCCCGCAGAGTTTTAATCAACTCGCTGCGGAATAAAAAGCGCTGATAAGTTTCATTATTAGCGATTAGATCCAAATAGCGCTGGCGGTATTTTAATTCCATATCTTTTAGGCCATGCCACTTTTCCGGCATTGGCCTAAATGCTTTACCTAAAAACTGATAAGTTTTGATTAAAATTGATAGCTCGCCTTTTTGGGTTTTGAAAACTTCACCGACAACGCCGATAAAGTCACCGGGGTCAAAAATCTGACTAAAAATTTTAAAATTTTCCTTACCAACCTCATCCTCTTTCAAAACCAGCTGAATTCTACCCGTAATATCCAAAATATGGCAAAAAATAATTTTGCCCATCCCCCGAATCGTCAAAAGCCGCCCCGCAGTTTGGACCTTTGCCCCAAGCTTAAACCCCAAAATTTCACTGACATTATGTTTTTTTTCAAACCGTTCGGGATAGGGATTAATCCTGGCGGCTCTGATTTTTTTTAATTTTTCCAGACGAATCTGGTATTCATCCTGATAATTTGCTTTTGCCATAATGATATTATTTTACTAAAAAAATGGTTTTTGGTCAAAGCCGATTTTCCTGGTCATTGTGAGAAGGAGATTCCTCGGTTCCCTGAAGCGACCTTGGAACAGGCTCCGCAATCTCGAGATTGCTTCACTTCCCCTCGACGCTGCTCGGGATCGTTCGCAATGACACTGGTAATAATTTTTGAGATTTGAGACCTGCCCGCCAATGCCTGCCCCAAAAAATTTCAGTGAAACAATTTAGGTTTATTCGGACTGAAATTTATTATTAAATATTTAAGAAAGGCGATGGCCCGCCCGCCTTTGACTTCGCCTGTGTCTAAAAATATTACAAGAAAACAAGATTAAACTCTAAGAATGACAATATAATTAATATTCAACGGTCAAAGGCGAAGTCGGGTGCGGCAGGCGGGTTTGATTTTTGAGATATTAAAAAAATCCCCTAAACCGATTGGTTCAGGGGAAGATGGGACACCCGGTTAATAGTTCTGGGTAACAAACTCAACATAGTCCCATCAAAATTTTAGAGCGAGACATCGTGCCCATAGTCCACAAACACGTAAAACTTAGTCTCGCAAAATTTCAGGCCGCTGTTTTTTATAAAATAGACACCATCCCTGTAGACGATAAGCCATCATACCGCTAGTCTACTTTACAAAAACAGCGGCAAAAAGAGCAAACCCCCATCAGAAGCCCCGGCTTTCTAACGGGGAGTAAGGCCGGGTCAACCCTATTATAGTTCCAGACATTCAGCAGTTAGACCCAGCGGAAAAACGATTAGTGAGTGAGTCAATCCAATTCTAGTTTATGAACACTCAACGGCTAGGCCCACTCACCAAAATCAAGGCAATGGCAGGACACTTTGCGATAGTCTATAAAAAGACAATCTTCTCCTAGTCCTGTCGTTAAATATTAAAAAGAAAGTAGTGGGCGGGACAACCTCTTCCTAGTAGAACAAACACACCATAGTCTCGTCCACTTACACAGAAATATCTTTAAGGATACAGGATTTGCCTAGTCTAAAAAGACAGGAACATATTAGTATCCTCATTGAAAAAGAACTTCAAGGGCACATAGATGAACTAGTAAAAACAACCGTCACGTAGTACCCTCTTTGAAGAGATTAACTCTGTTTTCCCTCTCCCATAAGGGAGAGGGTGGGGTGAGGCGCCCAAACTCCGTGACCTCACCCTAACCCTCTCCGTAATCGGAGAGGGTTTTTGTTAATCACTTTAAAGAAGGTGGGTGGGACACCCAAATACTAGCTTTTTAGCAAACCGTGCATAGTCCCACCCAAACAAGATAATTATCGGCTAACTCACGTCTGCAGCAAAATCTTAAAATGAAGATTCACTAATTATTTAGAATCAGCCGAGAAAGAGCAAAAAGATATTGCCCGATTAAGACACACACCCTATAGTTAAGCAAACCTATCCTAGTCAAAACCAAGCAACGCTC
>MHII01000036.1 GCA_001817425.1 Candidatus Buchananbacteria bacterium RIFCSPHIGHO2_02_FULL_39_17
ACCTCTTTGTGGATTAGTAGGCTCAACCCCGCATCACCTTGAAGACTATCTGCAAGACCCTAGGCTCAACATAGCGCAAAAAAGCTCATAGGATCCTGCAGAAAATCTTCAGATGAGGCGTGCGGGGCAGGCGCGAACCCCTCGACCATGCTCGGGATAAAAAACCCTAAAGGACCCGCAAAAAATCTTTAAGATACAAAATTACTTATGTCAGAATTGGCTTAATCAACTGGCATTCTAAATTATTGCCATTGGGCAATTTAACCGTGATGCGGCTCGGATAACCTTTGCCCAAAATCGCTTGGGCTAAAGGCGTCAAAAAAGAAATTTTGCTTTTTTTCGGATCACCCACCGGCGAATCCACGATTTCCAGCTCTTGGGCTTCGCCGTTGACCACAACCAAAACTTTATCGCCAATATTAATTTTGTTAGATTTATTAAACATAGACATAGCGCACTCCTTAATTTTTTAATTTTAATTGAAGGCTATTTGCGGGCTCCAGGCTCACATAGCGCATAAAAGCTCTAAGAACCCACAAACAATCTTAAAAGTGTAATGGGATCCTTCAATAAACTCAGGATGACAGCTTCGCGGGACTTATCCCCAATTTATGCCGACGGCGGAAGCAGCAGACGGCGCAAAAGAAATTTTTTAAAAAAATTCCACCTCAATTGATTTTTTGGTGGAAGTTTTCAATGTTCCTATTGAATTTTTATTTTTAGCGACGGCGCTAACATATGCGACGGCTTTATTACTACTCTCATCTTAGCATATCTGCAGCGTTTGTCAACCCCGCACCTTTTGGTCACAAATTTAGACTGCCCCTAATTCGTCTTTTTAATTGACTATAAACTTTACCAAATTGTTTTAATTTTTTTTCTCTGTCTCTGGCTTCTTGTTCATTTTTATAACCCTCAAAATAACATAATTCCCATGGTCTGTACTTTTTAGTAGTAAAAAAATTACCCTGATTATGTTCTTCTAATCTTTTATTTAAATTATTAGTAAAGCCGATATATAATAATTTTCTAATTTTACTCTTTAAAATATAAACATAATACATAAAAGTGACCAAAAGGTGCGGGGTCAAGACCCATTAGTCTTCACGACGCTGATTGGAAAATTTTTTATAATCCTCATCTTGGTCAATTAACTTTTTAATTAGCTCCCGTAAAAAATCCGCTTTGGAAAGTTTAGTATTATGGGTTTTCCAGTGCAAATAGCGTTCAATCCGCGAAGTAACGCGTAAAGTAAATTTAATATTAGGCAATTGTTTACCCTCGCCTTTTTCTACTTCACCTAAAAATTCTAAAATAATTTGCTCCAAATCCTTTTCCGTATAATTTTTTAAGTTCAGGAGTTTGGTGATACTTTTATCATTTTTTAAATGAAGCAAATTTTTATTAACCGTTTTGCCTTTTTCCAAAAGATATAAAATGGGTTTTTTGTGAGCCAAAGCCAAAGCGATTAAATAGCCGCTTTCGGCCAAAGATTTAGTTTCTTCAATGACTAAGCCATCCATTTTTTCCAAAATCGTCTCGCCGGCCTGGCTGATTTTTTCTAAATCCTGGCTGGAAAAATTAACTAGATTCTTATCGGCTAAATTGCTGGAAACTAAAACGCCGGCGTTGCTCAAAACCTCAATGATATCTGAAAAACGTTTTTGGAGTCGTTCCTCAGCTTGATTGTCCGCGGCAAAATAAATGCGCATGGTTTAAATTAAGACTAAGAAACTAATTTCCTAATTCCTAATCTCCTAATTCATAAATTCACCGGCTAATTCTTTGTGCATTAATTCTTTAATCTTTTTCAAATTATCGGTTTGGCTTAAAACCCAAAAGAATTTGGTCACGGCCGTCTCCCAAATCAACTGATTGATTAAAATAATATTTTTCGGCATAAAAGTCGTGGCCGTAATTTTTTTTGACCAAATTAAAACCGGCAAATCAGTGGTAATTTTTTCTAAAATAATCAACAAATCCTGGGGCAGATGCTCATAGCTGCCGGCATTAATAATCAGGCCGTTTAATTCGGCGGCTTGCCGCGAAAGATTTTTTAAATTTAAGAAAGGCGAAAGCTGGATGATTTCAATTTTACTGTTTAAATTTTGAGTTAACTTAACTTTACCCGAACTTTTAAAAATTAAACGGTCATAAATCCTAATGCTAAAATCAATCCGGCCTAAAATACTATTATCTGGCGCTTCAAAAATATTTAATGATTCATCCGGCAAACGAAGCGCTTGATTAGCCCGTATTAAACGATTGCCAAATATTAATGTCACTTCCGGCACCTGATAAATAATGGTCTGTGAAGCATTGATCAAATTGGATCTGACTTCCAAATTTTTATTGGCCTGATAGCCAAGCAGCCCGCCGGTAAAAATAATGGGGCGGTTTAAATTTTGCAGTAAAAAAGAAAGGGCCGAAGCGCTGTAAAGCAAATTATCCAAACTATGCAAGACAATAAAGCCAATTGCCGAATCCAGCCGCTGATAAACTTCGCTGGCCAATTTTAACCAAACCGTCGGGGAAATATCAGCCGCCTGATTGTTAAAAACTAAAACCGGCTCCAAATCAGCAATAATCTTGAGCTCAGGCATCTGTTCCAGCCAATCCTTTTTTTCCATCCCGGTAAAGTGGCTGGCAATCATCAAATAAATTTTTTTGTTTTTCGCTAACTTCGCTGGCATAATACAAAAGACAAAAAATCAATAAATCATAAAATCAATCGGGTTGATAATTCCTTGATTCAATATTAATAATTTCTTTCCAAACCATTGCCCCAATTTCCTCCGCTAATTTAATCGCTAAGTCATACTCTTTCTCATCTAAAATATTTTTCATTCAAAGAAAGATTTAATAAATATTTCGATTTCTGAAGAAAACCATAGGAAATTTCTAAAAAATTTAAACGTACTAACGGTTTCCTTCTTGCTTAGCCTTCGATGTAATTTAAAATAACTGATAATGCTGAACGACGAATTTGAGAGGTGATTCCATATATTTCCACCCTAGGAAAGGTTTTGGTAAATTGATAGACCAAGCGAACATAATCATCCATTTTCCTTTTTAATATTTCTTGGTATTTATTCATATTGTTTTCTTGATTTTTTGACCAACTGATTTATTGACTATGCGACGGCTCTATTACTTCGCCGTCACTATCATTATACCGCGACTCAACCAAAAAAACAATCTAAATAGCGCAAAGAGGAAAACATTTAAAATGCGCCCTACCTGTCATTGCGAGGACCCAGCCGTTCGCGAACCCCCACCCTTCGCGAAGGGCGGGGCTGGCGGCTCGCAATGACAAAGCAGGAACGACGACCTCGCGATGATACTTGGTTTGGCATTAAACTGATAAATCAGCTAAAATGGGAATATTAAATCATAACTGAAATTTATGGCTTTTCAAGACTTTTTAAATAAATTTAAAACCGACAAAAGATATTTAATCGGCGGCGTGATCGTTATTGGCTTAATTCTTTTTATGATTATCGGCAGTTTAGATCAAGGCGAGACCCCAACCGATGAACTGCCAAAAACTAATCAGGCAACCTTGGATTTTTGGGCAAAAATCCGAGCCAATGATCCAGTCCAATTATCGGGTGAATGGAAAAATCCGACTTGGCTGGAGGTCAATTCTGATTTATGGGAAGATGGGGCTTATATCACCGGCGACGGCAACACTTTATATTTTGTCATCTACCAAGGGGATTTAATTAAAGACATCCAAACCGGAAATTTAAAAGGGGAGCTGGATGTTTATATGAGCCAAAAGCCGTTTAGGGAAAAATCAAAAGCGCCAATTTCAGAAAAAATCTGGGCCGAAGGCGGCGTGATGATTTCGGGCAATGACATTTATTATATGTCAAATAAATACAGTCAAGATGGCAAGTATGACACTGATATTTATAAAAATGGGGTAAGATTGAGTTTTAACACTGCCGAAGATGAAGACGACCCTCATTATTGCGCGGCCAAAGACGAGCTTTATTTTTGGAAAAAGGATGGCGGGGACAGCAACATCTATGTTTATGCCAATGGCGAAGTTAAAAAACTTCCCTCACCAATCAACACCGCCGGCACTGACATCCAGCCATTCTTAACGCCAGACTGCCAAACCATGTATTTTACCTCTGACCGAGATGGCAACCCGGCAATCTACAAAGCCCAAAGAGCCGGCGAGCGGTGGGAAAAACCAACTAAAATGATTTCAAGCAAAATCGCCGTAGGCGAGCCGACCCTGACTGATGACGGAAAATATCTTTATTTTATTCAAGTTTTCAGAAGCGATGATGGCGTCTTTACTTCTGACGTCATGTTTGTGGAAAGAAAGTGAGTAAATTAAAATTTAATGAAAAAGGGAAGATAATCTTTATCTTCCCTTTTTGCTTTAGCCTCCCAAACCTGATTCAAAAAATTTTCGTTTATTTGGCCAAATTTTTTTGACCAATAAAACATTCAAAATTGATGCAGGCTTGGATTAATCCTTGTCGTTCCGCTTGGCCGAAGCCAGCTGGTTGAATTTTGCCTATCTTGGTTCCCATCATTGGTTTGAGACATTGATGACAAAGTTCATGATTTTGTTTCGAACCACTATCTCCAAAAGACATTTTTCCTCTCCTCTTATGTTATTTAGTATCTGATATTACAAGGGTTACAAAAGTATTTCCCAGCATTTTCTTCATCATCTTCAATGGGTACCATAAAGTGTCGAAAAACAATTCTGACAAAATCACCTTTATTGTATCTAATTGCTTTTCTGCCGCATCGAGCACAACGCACCCTATCACATTTGGGACAGATGGCAATAGTAGCACCAAATGCCCCCATATCCTTAGTGATAAAAAGAGTGCCATTGCATCCAGTGGAGCATCTTTCCCCTTTTTTGATTCGGCGGATTGGTGGGTCATGGAAAGCCATCCAACTAGACATTTTTTTTCTCCTTTCAAAGTTCAATTATACGGAATAAAAAAATCCCGTCCTCAGCGTACGACAATATATCGTAGACAAAGGACGGGATTATAGCCCGTGGTGCCACCTTTGTTGTTTCAATCCTAATGACAGATTTATCCCACCCTCGTGGCGGGACTAAAAAAATCCGTCAGTAAACGGATTAAAACCACTTTTACCGACTCCATCCTTCGCTAAAGCTTCGGAATGGCAAGCTGCCGATTCCTAAACTCCAACGAAATGACATCAGTTAGCCCGTGGTTACGGGGGCGTCCGAGCTTCCACTTGTGCAGAAGCCACCTTTGTCCGGTCACTCGCGAGCAACGGGACGAAGCGTGCCCAACCCCCGATGTAAAATCGGGGACACGCCTCATTGGTTTTTTACCCCGTCGAATGGCAGGGTGTAATTGTTAAGGTATTGATATGTTAGCATAAGCGAAAAAAACTGTCAATAGGTATAGTCTCGTGAATTTCGATATTTTAGCCAATTTTAAACAAAAATTTTATAATCCAATAATAAATTAGAAATAAAAAAGAAAAGGAGAAGCTGGGAGTAAAGGCTTCTCCTTGGCGATAAAGTCAGGGACGATCACAGCGTCAACTAACTTAGCAGGTTATTGACCCCAAGGCATATTGACATCAAAACCGCCGGGCAAACGAACCGTGGTATGAGCATCAAGAATTTTGCCCTGAGGATCAAACTTAATGGTTTCGTGGATATCACCACCACCAGGCAGCTGTTCCACCGGAGCAACCATCCAATCTTGATTAAGTGGCACAAAAGGTCCGCTCATTTTGAATTATCCCTCCTTTCCCCTGTTAAATAACAAGTGTGTCTTTACAACACGTTTACGACCGGTTTAGAGCTAACTCCCTTACACAACCAAAAATCTCTTTTCATTAAGCCGCGACAAGCCGGCGCTTGCGAGTCGCTTTTTTCGCCGGCGAAACTGATTGCAACTTGGTCGGCTTTTTACGCGGTTTAAACGACTTAATCTTGCGGCAACAGTAAATGATTGTGTGCGGCAGGCGAGATAAGCAATCAAATTTCGGATCAAGTTTGCCTGTCAAACGATAAGGAAATTTTTCCATTCTCGGAATTGTTAGCTTAGACGGATTTTTTGTCCTCTGTGGGACTATGTCATGAACATAAAAACCGAACTTCGTCAGATAGATTACTATCTGATTAATCGTGTAGTTGTTCTCTACCCACTGCTCATTCGGCGGCTGTTCCGGAAAGAAAAAACGATTAACTTTCCCCGGAATCTGGGCCGGATGCCGCAGACAAAAAATAAACTTACCGTTTTTTTTCAGGACTCGATTAATCGCCCGAAACGCCGCCTGAATATCCCCGACAAAACCCAAAGTGTAGCTAGAAATGACAGTGTCAAAATAATTATCAGGCAACTCCCGCAGATTAACCGCGTTAGAAACCAGCAAGCGAACATTAACTTTTTCCGCCGTTGCCAATTTTCTCGCCTCTTTGATGTTATACGGGGCAATATCAATGCCCGTGCATTCCGCGCCCCACTTGGCCAAAGCAATACAATTCTCCGCCCAGCCGCAGCCAACTTCAAGGATTTTTTTGCCCTTCAACTCGCACCTTGAGCCCAGCAAGCCCAAGACTTTTTCGCCATCGGCTAAAGAGCCATAGTGAACGTCTGTGGTGACAATTTTGATTTGAGAACGATATTGCCGACAAGACTTAGGACTCAACCAAAACAACTGCTTCTTCTTAAACACTAAAATCACTCCTTTTAAAAGTGTCTTTTGATTGTAAAGAACAATTTAACAACTCTCTGCCGAAACCAAAATCACCAAAACTTTGGCCCCGGCAAAAATTATCAAATCACTTCTAAAATTTTTACTTTTAATTTTTTGCCGTTAGTCAAATTAATTTCAAATAAATCATCAGCCGCTTTACCCAGCAGCGCTTCGCCCAGTGGCGACAAATAAGAAATCTTGCCTTGATTGGCATTAACTTCGGCGGAGCCGACAATTTCAAAATCTTTAATCTCGTTATTAAGATTAACCCTAACTTTACTGCCGATGGTAATGGAATTTTGTTCAGGCATAATTTTAGTAAATCAAGTGAATCAAGTAAATTAAGTAAATCAAGTTAAAAGGTAAGGGGTATTGACATCATTTCTTAAAAGCCTATAATACAAAAGCGACTAAATTTCCCAATTGCGTCGCGAAGCAAGTGGCCTTTTTGGCCGCTTGTTTCATTAGATCACAAAATCAATTTGTTAAAACAAAAAATCCGCGTAAAATCGCGGTTTTTTTCATTATAATTAGAAATTTTTTGGGAGTTTGAAGCAGCGCCTAAGCGGTCAAGCCGGCCAGTAACCTTCCGGTTGTTTCGAATATTACTCATAATTTCAAGCTCCAAGGATGATTACTTTTCAGCTTATCTGATTTCAAAAACCCAGTCAATATGGATTGTTTCGGATAACCTGTGAAGAAAGTGGGGATAAATAAAAATTCTGGCTAAATTTAGAAAAAGATAAACCCTGGCATTGCCCTCCCCCCTATTAATTTAGAGGATAAAAAAAGAGCCACGAGCGGGGAAGGGCCCATGGCTTGCTGTTCATAGATTTGGCTATGTTTTTGACCCAATTTGATTCGGGCCGTCGCGCGGACGTCCGCCAGTCTTCCGCATTTGATGATAATCTCCCTATTGGTTGTCACTTTGCAGGGTCCAATCCCTGCTTTCCAACAAGTAAATATAGCTTAAGCAGACCTTTCAAAACGTCGCCGCCTTTGACTTAATGTCAAATTAACCTTGGAAGCATTATCCCCAGTACTCGTGCACCCCGATTAGCTTTCTGGTCAAGCCAACATCTCCTCCTTAACCGCAACGTTTTTAGGCCCACTTTAGCCATGAAACTAAGTTTAAAACTTCTGGCTTTTTTTGACAAGAGAGGTTGGTGAAATATTATTGATATAAACGCTCAATTTCTTTTTGATAATGGTTTTCAATCACTGGCCGGCAGAGCTTGAGGGCCGGGTTAACTTCATCTTTCTGGCTGGAAAATTCAGCCGGCAGCAACTTGAATCTTCTGATTTTTTCCCAATCCGCCAGTTGTTCGTTAATTTTTTCCAATCGCTGGGCAAATAAGGCAATAAGTTTTGGCTCCTTAACCAAAATATCCGGCTCTTTACTGCCTAAATCTAACTCGGCTAAACTCCTGGCCACCTCTGGCCAATCCGGCACAATTAAAGCGACTAAATAACTCCGGTGATTACCATAGACCATTGACTGATTGATCAATCGATCATTATTTAAAATCACTTCCAAACTTTCCGGCCAAGCAATTTTACCATTAGACAAACTAATCATTTCTTTTTTCCGGCCGATAATAACCAAAAAGCCTTGGCTTGATAAAAAACCCAGATCACCGGTATGAAAAAAACCGCTAGCGTCAATCACTTGCCGTGTTAGTTCCGGCTTTTGATAATAGCCCAACATCACGTTTGGTCCGCGGACTAAAATTTCTTTGTCTTTGGCAATGGCAATCTCCACGCCGGGCAATTTTTGGCCGACTGTGCCAAATTTAATATTATCCGGCCGATTGACCGTGGCCACAGGCGAAGTTTCCGTCAAGCCATAGCCTTCAACAATAATCAAGCCAAGCCGATCAAAAAATCGGGCTAGCTTGTGATTCAAAGTTGCCCCGCCGCAAATCGCTAAACGCAAATGCCCGCCTAAATTTTGACGAATTTTTCGAAAAACCAAAAACTCGGCCGCCAAATGCCCAATGGTTTTTGGCTCTTGTTTGAGCGCCCAAACAAAAATTTTATATTTTAAACGACCGCCCTTTTTAACTTTTTCCCAAATCCCAATATGAAATTTTTCAAAAATCCGCGGCACGCAAACAATTACGGTTGGTTTAACTTCTTTTAAGTTGACCACCAGAGTTTTGACGCTTTCGGCGTAAACAATACAACACCCGCGCAAAACCAGCGGCGCATAATAGCCGGCCGTGCGCTCCAAAACATGAGAGAGCGGCATAAAAGAAAGTAAAGTGTCACCCTCGTCAACCGGCACGACCGTCACTGATGCTTCGGCGTCAAACAAAAAATTACGGTGGGAAAGCATCACGCCTTTAGGCAAGTCCGTGGTGCCGGAAGTATAAACAATGGAAGCTAAATCATCTGGCTTAATTAGCACCTTAATTTCGCCTTGATTATTCTGGCCCAAATTCATTACTTCGTCCAAACTGATTAATTTTTTTTCTTTAAAATTTTCCGGCAAATGATTTAATTTGATATAAATGATTGTTTTTAAATTTGGCAGCTGATTAGCGATTAAAATTATTTTATTAAATAACTCTTGGTGGGAAACCAATAAATAAGCCGCGCCGGAATCATTCAAAATATGGCTAATTAATTTCGGTGATAAGGTTGTGTGGACCGGCACGACCACCGCCCCAATAGTTAAGACGGCCAAATCGGCCCGCACCCACTCCGAGCGGTTTTCGGCTAAAATCGCCAAGCGCTCACCGGGCTTAACGCCTAAAGCCAATAAACCACCAGCCATTTCCGCCACCCGTTTTTTTAATTCAGCAAAAGTGACTGTAATATAAGCGCCGTGATATTTGAATTTCAAAGCCGGCCGCTTGGCGAATTTATCGGCAGTTTCATTAAATCTTTGAGGAATCGTGGACATAAAATAAGTCAAAAGGTAAAAATCTGCGCCCGAGGCGCATCCGCCTTTAGCGGAAAAAATCAAAATTTTGGTATCCGCCCTTGGCGGATTTGATTTATTATATTATATCATTTTCGCTTAAGCAAAAGAAAATCCCTGTCTCAACTTATAAGCGAAACAGGGAAAATTATTTTCTGACGTTGCCAACATAGTCAAAGGCATAACAGATAATCTCAACGGCCTCACCCCGCTTAAGCATGGCTTGGCACTTTTCCTGGATTGATTCGGCCATTTCCTTGTCATTGTTCGCTACTGTCTGATAATTGAGAATCACGAAATTCTTACCCTGATAATCTGCGCCGTTAAAGTTTTTGACTCGCTTAAATTGGCCGTTACCGCCCGAGGGGGCATAAAGCCGCTGGCGAAAAACAATATAAATTTCATAGAGAAACATCGGTCCTCCCTCCTACAAAGAACAAAAATATCATTGCTTAATTATAAGGTAAAGGCTGGACGGATTTTTGTCAACCCGCCTAAATTTTTGCTTCGCAAAAACTTAGGCGGGTCAAATTAACCCCCACACCAAAACTCGCGATGAGTTATTACTAAGAGTTAAAAAAATCAGGCGCGAACACGCCTGGCGGCTAATAAATTAAAGAATGATTCTTAAATTAGTTTAGTGCGGGGCAAGAATCCGCAGTTTAGGCCTACCTATCGTCCGTAGGCGATAGGTAAGCCTAAACTGCGGTCCTGCACTAATTTTTTCCTAATGAGTTAAGGTTAAAGAATATTTAATTCGATTTTTTAAGTGACTTAAAGATTGACCATATCGCTTCAATTTTCCCTCTCTTGTTAAGGCATCTCTTTTTGACAAATAAGATTCATAATATATTAATTTCCATCGATGCTGCCGAGTTGAAAAAACGAAGCTTGAATTGTGTTGATCTAATCTCTTTCTTAAATCATTAGTATAGCCATAATATAATTCTCCTTTTTCATTTCTGATAATATAGACATAATGCATAAATCCAAATTGTAAACTGAATCAAAAAGTATAAAAGTATATATGGAAAAAATTAGTGCGGGATTATCTGCTGTCAGTGATAAAGCGATAAATCGCCCGATAAATCAGCCCGCGCTTGTCATCAACCGCCAAAGCATGATGCGAACCATTGATCCATAAAATTCTTTTATCTTCTGAACCTAAATGTTCGTGCAGATACTGCGCCGAATCAGGGCTGACAATCCGATCCGCGCTTGATTGAATTATCAAAATCGGCACTTTGATTTTACTCAGGCTCGGAATGGTAATTTTTTTGATAAAATTGAAAAATCGGCGTAGGCTGGGCACTGGCATTACCGGGTAGACGACTTGTTCCTGATCCAGATACATTAGTTTGTAATCCGCCCGGCGTTTTTTTTGATATTTTTTCAGCCAGCCGTAACTGTACAAAGCAAACTTGAATGCTTTTTGCCATCGGACTTTAATCGGCGTACCCATAGAAACAATACCAGCCAGAGGATTGGTAAATTTCGTTGCCAGATAAAGCGCCAAATTGCCACCAAAGGAACTGCCGATGACATAAATTTTCTTAACGTGCTGTTTTAAAAATAAATAAGAGTGTTCTGCTGACTTTTGCCAATCAAGCGCTGTTGTTTTGGCGAGTTCGTCCGGATTAGTGCCGTGGCCGGCCAGAGTCGGCACATAAACGGTGATGTCTTTTTCCGCCAAATAGCGAGCTAAATCAGAAAATTCATAAGGCGTGCTGGTGAAACTATGCAATAATAAAACCCCTGACTCGATACCGCGGGGATAAAAAATTGATTTTTGGTCAAAATTAAAATTTTTTTCTGAATCAGCTGGCTGATTCATAATTTTTATTTTTTCCCGCCGCCTCATTACTTAACTTAAATTCATAATGAAGAGCGGTGATAATCTTTGGTTTTAGGTTTTTATTTTGCCTATCAATGATAAATAAATGAAGCTAATATGTCAAGAGGATAAGGGGTGGACAAGAGGCGGATAAGTTGTGTCAGAAACAAAAAATCTTTAATATATTGAATTTTTTTAAATATTTATGTATTCTAAAGCTGTCGCTTGAGCCTAAATTTGCCCGCGTAGCTTAACTGGACCTACCCGCCATTGCCAGTGCTCCCATAGTTCAACGGATAGAATCCTGCACTTTTCAAAATGCGGGACAGGCAGACCCGTTTTACCCCGCCCTATGCTCCTGTAGCTCAACTGGATAGAGCGGCTCCGTCCTAAGGAGAAGATTGCAGGTTCAACTCCTGCCAGGAGCAAATAATTCTATGTCTAAAATTTGGAAACTTAATTTATATCATCACATTTTTCCCTATGTTGCCAGCGGCAAAAAAACCGTGGAGGGCCGGGCTTGGTCAAAAAAGCGTGATTACCGCCAGATGAAAAAAGGTGATGAGATAATCTTCAGCGACTTGGGCAGCAAGAAAAAAGTGACTGCCTTTGTCAGCGGCATTAAACATTACAAAACCGTAAAAGATTATTTAAAAAATGAGGGTTTAAAAAAATGCTTGCCTTGGACGAAATCTTTAGCCGAAGGTATTGGCATTTATTACGGCATTGCCGAAGACTGGGAAAAAAGAATCAAAAAAGGCGGCATTTTTGCGATTAGAATCAAAATTAAAAAATAAAAAATTTTAAATTTAATAGCGCCGAGCTATTTTTTTTGTTTGGCCACAATGTGTTGACATTAGAAATTTTTTGTGATAAAGTACTAACGCTAAAAAACGAGCAGTACTCAATTCATTGTTGTTCATTACAATCAAGTAAGGAGAAACATGCAATGATTATTGAAGCAATTGATTGGAAGCTTATAGGGACGTGTAATTTACGGTGTTTACATTGCTATGGCCCGCCAAAAACTGAAAGAGTCCTACTGGTCCAGACCCATTTCTTTGGACACCTTGTCTACACTTTAATGGATACGTAATTAGTTGTTAAGTCTGCCGGTTGGCGGAGCC
>MHII01000037.1 GCA_001817425.1 Candidatus Buchananbacteria bacterium RIFCSPHIGHO2_02_FULL_39_17
CTGAAAGAGCCCTACCGACTGAGAATCTTAGGGTGCTTATAGAGATATTCAAAGAACTTGAGTGCAAACTCATTGTACTTACTGGCGGCGAACCCTTATTGGTAAAAGACATTGATGAAATAATGAGATTACTGAAAGCAAAAGGAATTACTGTTGCACTTTCCACAAATACCTCTTATTTTTTTGAGCATGGTGAAGCGATTAATGAGTGTGTGTCGTCTCTCAACATACCCCTTGATGGATCAACGGTTGAAATTCATTCTCACTCACGCTTAGACGAAAAATCTTTCCATTCTTTTTGGGAAGTGCTTCAATACTACAAAAACAATCCTGACAAGAAGCCGCGCATGCTGAGGGTTGGAACTGTATATTCTGCTGCCAATCATGGAGATTTTGTAGCTATTGCAAAACTACTCCAGCCATTTGATGACTTAATAGATACATGGAAGATCTATGAACTCATTGATTACGAATTTCAACCCGATCTTCGAAAATCGATTATTCATCGACGTGAAGATTTCGAAAAAGAAATGAGTAATCTATTAATCAACACTTCCCTTGCGCCGAAAATTTTTTTGGCTAGCGCGCAAGCCAGAGATAAAGCCTATTTTATGGTAAATCCAAAAGGACAAGTCGTTATTCCTACCGACCAAAACGGTATGACTTTTGAGGTGGTGATAGGAGACCTGCTCAACATGCCTGCTCAATTGGTAGCCGAGAGATGGAGTCAGACGATTAACATGGAACATTACTGCTTGAATCATGATACTCATTACAAAAAGTTTTAATATTGCGTTGAAAAAAATAAGCTACTGAGATATAATAATTTTAGTAGCTTTTATTTTTATATATCAGTGCTTATGGACACTTCAGAATACATTGACATAGTAAATGACAATAATAAGGTAATTGGGGTCGCCACTCTAGAAGAAATGTATGTAAAAAAATATAACCATCGTATTGTCCACATTTTTGTACTGCACCCAGAAGAAAAAAAAATTTATTTTCAGAAACGAGCCGACACTAAATCATTTCTTCCGGGTTACTATTGCAGTTCTGCGGGCGGCCACGTAAAATCTGGAGAGTCATATACAGAAGCGGCTCAAAGAGAGCTCTACGAAGAACTAGGGCTTAAGACGAAACTTAATCCAGTTCATTCATTTATTTTTATATCAAATGGTCATAAAAGGTTTATTACGCTATTCACAACGTATGCAAAGAAAGGATTTGTATTTCAGGATGGAGAAGTAGCAAGTGGAAAATTTTTTAGCATTGATACAGCAAAACGATTAGTTGATAAAGCAGAAAAAATTCACCCTCAGCTTAATCTGTGTTTTCAATGGTTTTATAAAAACAGAGTCTCATTCATGCTGTAGGCACTGTGAAGACATAGTATTTTATTTAGGCTACTCAATGTCTACTTTATCTATCACTTTGCGGCTTAATTTTGTAAAAGTTCTGGATGACGCAGACTTGGGCACGGACAACTCCTACCGCGAACACTAATAAAATAATTGTGCTATAATAATATTGTGCTATAATAATAAGGTAAGACAAACCAACTTTTTTTAAACTTTAAATCAAAAACTATGAAACAACTTGATCCAAAAGCAGTTTGGCTATTTTTTATTAGTTTCTTCTTGCGTTGGTTTTTAATAATTATATTTTTAAGTATTTGGCTTGCCGGATTTTTAGGCAGTTTTAATAGAAGTCTTGATAATAATGAATTTCCTTTTGGCTTTTTAAACTGGTTTTGGTTAATTATCCCCGCGTTTCTTATTTTATGTTTTATTTGGGCTAAACTGACATATCATTTTTATCGCTACGAATTAACCGACAACGGCTTTCGCAAAGAATCAGGCGTGATTTACAAAAGATATGTGACGATTCCTTATGGCCGGATTCAAAATGTTGACATCTACCGAGGCATTATCGCCCGCCTACTTGGAATTTCTGACTTGCAAATTCAAACTGCCGGTGCCAGCGCCGTAATGTCTCGGCGCAGAATGGCTGGTGTTGGTGCCGAAGGCAGATTGCCTGGCTTATCAAAAAATATTGCCGAGCAACTTCGAGACGAACTTGTAAAAAAGGCAGGGCAACTGAAAAATCAAGGTCTTTAATTGAAAAAAATGATCCTGATTGGCAAGATTTAAATCTAAATTTGTAAAGCAGAGATTACTTCGCTCACTTCATTCCCTCGTAATGACACAATAGTAATCGTCGTTACGAGCGAAGTTGAGGGAGAAGTAATCTCGTTTAACATTTTATTAAAATCTTTTAATAGCGTTAGGCTATTTTTTATAATATTTGATATCCCCGCAGCTCTGCTGCGGTTGGGTAATTCATTTGACTAAAATCATAATTTATGCTAGCATTTTAAATCAAACTCATAGTGAGTTTGGCATTCAAAACGCACCTTTCAACTAAAGGAGGACTCCCCTTGTCTGAACTGCTGCAGTGGCTTGGAGGAGGCGGTTACCTCCTCAATAAAGTTTTTTTATCTTTTTCCGAACACGTCTTGATTAAAAAAGATTTTTCTGGAGCACGATACTGGCGAATCGCTTCGTGGGCAGTATATCTAATTGGCCTGCCGCCTTGGGTAATTATTTTTATCAGCCAACGCAATTGGATTGCCGCTTCAGTTGAAGCCAGCGGCCTACCCGCTATGCTTTTAGGGTTAGTCACTGCCTTTGGCTGGTCACACTAAAAACTTTTGCGTTGGCTGGATCGGCTAGCGATTATCTGCATCCCGCTTGGCTTCGCCTACAGCCTTTATGATTTTGGCGGGCTTAATACTATAAACCAGTGGTTGGAAATCGGCCTGGTGTTGGGCTTCTTAGTCGGCATTTATCTTTTGGCTAAGCATTATCCGAGCGGTTACCTTTGGTATGATGTGCTGATGCACGTCAGCTGTAACTGGCTAATGTGGATTCAAAGTTACCAATGGCTCTTCATCCAGCAATTGGTTTCGCTCGTTTTCATCATGGATGCCTATAGAGTCGCACGGACTCAAGGCTATTATGATTTGAAACGTCTGTTGACAAACGGAGAAAATCATTGAGCTCTAAACAAAACAAATTCGTTTGGAGCTCATTTTTTGATTTATTTTAATAATTTACTTACAATTCAATTAGTAACAGAGGATCCTCGATAGCTGGGGTGGGCCCGTAGTTCAGCTGGTAGAACACCGCATTCGCATTGCGGAGATCACCGGTTCGAATCCGGTCGGGTCCACCCCAGCTATCGGGACATTGTGCAGGCGGCAGTTCGCCTGTCCCGCCCTAAGTCAATCATTAAAACCTAACTTTCCGTGAGATTGCTGATTGAGTTCGAAGATTACTGACAATTTCGCGGCCTGCCCCATACCAAGCTTGCTTTGGTTCGGGGTTCCAAATCCTTTATTTCTCGTATACGGAATTCCTTCTAGGAGTGCTGTTTTTATTTGCGTACTAATCTTTCGGCTAACTTCTCTGGATATAATCCGATATAGCCGTTATATTCGATTATTATTCAAATGCATGTTAAATTGGTTGATTATCGTTATTATATCATGTGCGCAGAGTGTCTTAAATTTGGGGTACCTGCCAATATGAAAATTAAGGATTTACCAAAAGTTGATAGGCCAAGAGACAGTTCTTGGCGGGGTATTAACATTGAAATATAGTTTGATAACATATTTATCAAGGGTGTATCAAAATTTCTCAAGTGTTTCATATTTTAGCATTGATTGCCATTTTTTTTAATTCATTATATAATAAAAATATCGTTATTTGTCCTCTTGGCAGACCCAACCTATAAAAGGGTGACGTCCATAGCGTGACCGCAGACATTCACCGGTGACCGTCGCCTGAAATGAGCCTGAAGTGCGTCCCCCAAGCGCACTTGACGCTTCATACCCCCCTGCGTGGAGCGCTGAATAATCTGCGACCCAGCAGAAACTGGCAGGTTCCAGTTATGGTTGGGTCTGCCTCAAAATTCAAGGGTAATTCCCGGAAAAAGTCGCTTCTAATAGCCTTTATCTCGCTTATGACTCTGGGAATTACCCTTTTTTACTACTATAATTAATTAAATAATTTCTCTTAATACAGCCAAATTCAACCGCTTTTTAATTTTTATCTAAAAATATTTTAATTTTTTCTGGTAAGAGTAAAACCGCCAAACCACTAATTTCCCTTTAAATACTTGGCAAATTTTGAGGATTTGCTATAATATCTGTATCATTAATTATTCATAACTAAATGTCTCTATGGCTAAAGGTATGAGCAAATCGCAAGTCATCGGCGCCTTAGCGGACAAAACCGGTATGAGCAAAAAAGACGTCGCCGGTTTCGTGGAAACGCTGGTTAATTTGGCCTATGATGAGGTCAAAAAAAGCGGCGAATTCACTGTCCATGGCTTGGGTAAACTGATCAAAAAGAACCGACTCGCCCGCATGGGCCGAAACCCAGCCACTGGCGAATCCATCAAAATTCCGGCCAAAACCGTGGTCAAATTCCGAGTGGCCAAGGCCGCGAAAGATGCAATTCTTTAATCCGGAGTAATAGAAAAACTCAATTCAAACTTAAGACCCCTGCCTTTTTGTTTTGTCGCCGGGAAAATCTCTGGGTGACAAAGACAAGGGCAGGGATCTTATTGTATTTAAATTTAATGGTTGTGGCCGCCGCTTTATTCCCGCCAAAGTGCCACATACAATCCGCCTGTCTTTAAAAGTTTTTCATGATTGCCTTGTTTAATAATTTTGCCTTTTTCTAAAATATAAATGACATCAGCCCGGGTAATAGTTGAAAACAGGCAACAGCTAAGGTAAAAACGGGGGTATTATTTTTTTGTTCAGCTATATCTTTAAAAATAGTGGTTAAATGATCAAAAATTTTGGTAGTTGAAAAATCGCGTTTCAATTTATCAATTACCTTTTGATCAATTGGGTAATTTAGATAATAATCAAGCCGAGCTAATAATTTTTTCGTCGAAGAAAAATCTACAATTAATTCATCTAATCCCAGACATCGGTAGGTTTCGGCAACGCCCATATTTTTATTAATTAGTGCCGGCGTGCCGCAAGCCAAAGCTTCTTGGGCGACATTGCCGTAAGTTTCAAAATAAGAAGGACATAAAATAATTTTTGTTGACTGATAAAATTCCGGCAATAAATCATTTTTTATCGGCTTAATAAAATTAGCCAATCCATCAAATTTTCTGATGATGTTTCTTTTCAACTTGGAATCGGTAATTATCTTAATCCTATAAGGATTGACACCCTTCTTCAAATTATTCTTCGAAAATTTTTCAATGAATTTTAAATTTTTAATAAAAGTCCAGCGACTGACAAAACCAATATCATTTTTTTTGGCTGTCCCTGCTGCTTTCTCAAAAAAATATTCCGGGATACCGTTGGGTAAAATATGGGCATTCTTGACTGGATGTCCAAAAATTTCTTTTTCCACCACTGACTTGGTTAAGGCGGAAGGAAAAAGATACAAAATTCGATCAGAATCAAATTGCTTTTCCATTTCCTGAAAAAAGATCCTGAATTTTTTCTCCCAATGTTTTACTTCCCAACTCAAGACGCCATGGTAATGCAAAACGATCGGAATATCAAAACGCGAAGCAGCCAAATATAGGCACCAAGGTAAAAAATAAGTACCGTGAATCCAAATTAAATCCGGTTTTTCTTTCTCAATAATTTTAACATAATAATCAATTAAGGGATGGTATTTTTCCACCACTTCGGCGATGTTGTTTGAATTTTTAATCGCGTTTTTGATTTCCGGATATTTAAAAACTGCCGAATATAAAGTAAAAATATCCGTCCGATACTGCGGTGGCGGATCTTGTTTTTCTCCTTTTTTTACAATATTAACACCGACTACTTTAATCTTGGTTTTTGAATCTTTTTGCAGGTATTCAAGAAAATTCGCCAATGTTTGAGCGATGCCAGCGATCCGATAAAACCGAACGTTGGTTAATATTTTCATAAGTTAAATCAATAATTCGCCAAAACAAAATAACTTACCGATGATAAGTTATTAATATAAACATAGTACCGTAATCGACAAAATTTGTCAAGTTAATGTAATCGACAAAAATTATCACCTCCAAACTTACACGACTGACTAACTTCCTACATAATTGCTTTGGCCGCTTTGCTCGCGCCACAAAGCGGCATACAATCCGCCTGTCTTTAAAAGTTTTTCATGATTGCCTTGCTCAATAATTTTGCCTTTTTCTAAAACGTAAATCATATCCGCGTGCGCCACCGTGGAAAGACGGTGAGAGATTAAAACCGTAGTTAAGTTGGTTTGACTCTGGCTAATTTGTTTGATGGTTTCCGTGATTTCTTTTTCCGTGATGGAATCCAGGCTGGAAGTCGCTTCATCAAAAATAATTAGCTGCGGCTGGCGCAACAATGCCCGAGCAATGGCGAGACGCTGACGCTCGCCGCCGGAAAGTTTAATGCCGCCTTCGCCAATTCTAGTTTGTAAGCCTTGGCCGCTGCGCTCAATAATATTATCAACCGCCGCAGCAGTTAAAACTCGGCGGCAATCTTGGTTGGTGGCATTAGGCCTGACAAATAAAAGATTTTCTTTAATCGTACCGGCGAAAAGCTGAGTCTCTTGCGAGACATAACCGATTTTTCGCCGCCAATCATCAAAATCAACTTGCTCGCTTGGAATATTATTGATTAACAATTGACCTTGAGCGGGCTGATAAAGGCCGACTAAGAGCTTAACTAAAGTTGATTTGCCTGAACCAGACGGCCCGACAAACGCCACGATCTGGCCGCTTTTAATATTTAAACTAATCTCCTTAACGGCGTGAGCCGAAGTCTCCTGATAATTAAAGCTAACGTTTTTAAAACTAATATTTTTCAGCCCGTCAATTTTTTGCGGATTAATTGGCTTGGGCGCGGCCGGCTGGCTTAAAATATCACCTAAAACTTTAAGGCTCGCTTTCGCTTCCTGATATTGGGAAGCGACATTGCCAAGTTCATATAAAGGTGAAAAAACGGCAAAGGAATAAAAAAGCAAAGAAAAAAATTCACCCAAAGTAATTTGATTTTGAAAAATCAGCCAAAGCATTAGAAACATCAAAGCCGACCGAGTGATGTTAACCATGGTGCCTTGGATAAAACTTAAGGTCCGAATCAAAGTAATTTTTTTCAGCTCTAATTGCAAAATAATTTCATTGACCGAATTAAGCCGCCGGGTTTCCTGATCTTCCAAACCTAAACTTTTAACCAGCTCGACGTTGCGCAAAGTTTCCGTGGTCGCGCCGGCCAAATCTGCCGACTGCCGCACAATTTTTCGCTGGGCAATTTCAATTTTTTTGCTGACGACAAAAGTAATAATGCCTAATGTCGGCACGATTAAAAAATAAACCAAACCAATCAGCCAGTGGACGATAAAAGCATAAACCATGACAAAGCTCAAACCGATAATAAAAAGAAAGGCCGTGTTAATCGCGCTATTGATTAAGGCCTGGGAATCAGTCCGGGCTTTCTGGACTTTTTGTAAAAGTTCGCCCGAGCGCTGGTCTTCAAATACGGTGTAAGGCAGGGAAAAAGAATGGCTAATCGCGTCAGCGTAAAGCTTTGTCCCGACCCGCTGGGTAATGACATTAACAAAATAGTCTTGAAAATTTTTGGCAATGCGCGAAACTAGGGCAACGCCAATCGCCGCTACCAGTAAAACAAAAACGCCCCAGGCAAATTCGCTTTGGGTCAGCTGGTTAATTTTCGTCGCATAGTTATCAATAATCAGCCGAAAAATCTGCGGATCAAGCAGAGAAAAAAATTGATTAATCGTGGCTAAAACCAACGCGGTGGCTAATAAACCTTTATAATGTTTTACATATGAAGATAAAAGCAGTTTCATAATTCAAATTTTTCGTAGCGGATTTGGCGGCGCGGGATGCCAAGCTCTTGTAAAATTTTTAAGGTGGCATCCATCATTGGAATCGGCCCGCAAAGATAAATTTCCCGCGATAAATAATCCGGCGCCAAACGCTGGATTTTTTCTTGGTCAATTCTACCCTTTTCTCCCGAAAAATCCGGCTCTTCGCTGATAATATGTTTAACTCTGCCGCCATAATGTTGGGCGATAATTTCTAATTCATCCTTAAAGACAATGTCTTTTTGAGTCTTATTCAAATAAAGCAGGCTGACGTCTCTGCCTTTTTTGACCATCTGTTCAAAAAGCGAACGAATCGGGGTAATGCCAATGCCGCCGGCTAATAAAAGGACTTTGGGTGAAACACAGAAAAGATCGGTAAAAACGCCATAAGGCCCGTCAATTAAAATTCTGGTGCCAATCTTAAGATCAGAAATTTGGGCGGTAAAATCGCCCAAAGCCTTAACCGTAATGCGCAGCTGTTTGCCCTCCGGCAGAATGGACAAAGAAAAGGGATGAGCCTGCCACCAAAATTTTTTCGCCAAAAAACGAAAAATCATAAATTGGCCGGGATGAATCTGGAATCGGTCTAAATTTTTCCCACCAATATAAATGGAAACCGCTTGATAAGTTTCACGGACAACGTCAATGACATAAAATTGGTGGCGGAAAAAATTATAAATCGGCCGGACAAAACGAAAAATTAAATGATTAGCAAAAACAAAAAGATAAAGCCAGATCCAATACCAGTAAAAAATTTGAGAAGACAATAAATCGGTCCCAACCCTGATTTGATGCCAAAACGAAGTGAAAACCGCAAGATAAGCAATCAAATGAACAAAATACCACCATTCATAGCGCAAACGGCTGCGGCTGATTTTAATTGAACTAATGACCACAATAATAAAAAGAATTAAACCAATCACCGCTAAATAAACATGGGGGTAATTAAAGAAAAAATCAAGAAATTGATCAACTAAACTAATCTTTGCCAAGCGACTGTAGCCCCAAACCAGTAAAATTGGATGTAAAATTAAAAAATAAAAACCCCATTTGCCGTTTTTTTTGTGAATTTTTGCCAATTTATCTAAACCAAAAACTCTTTC
The DNA here is from genome assembly GCA_001817425.1 of Candidatus Buchananbacteria bacterium RIFCSPHIGHO2_02_FULL_39_17. Taxonomy (GTDB): domain Bacteria; phylum Patescibacteriota; class Patescibacteriia; order Buchananbacterales; family UBA6539; genus HO2-39-17. Next base: position 8,996 of record MHII01000037.1, read on the forward strand.
TAGAAATGGCAAACGTCCCATGAAAAAAAACTGGAGTAAAATCATATAAGCCGCCACCAGCCCGGCCAGCCGGCCAAAAACAATGGCCATGTCAGCCAAGTTAGGAGAAATCAATTTTCCCGAGTTAGTCCACCAAAACCAAAAAATAATTCCCCAATTAAGCCAAAGGAGCGTGTGCCAAAATATTTTTTTCATTTTCATATTTATCTCAATATTATTTTTTTACTCAGTAAAAATAAGACTCAATGGATCTAGCCAATTTTTTAAATCTTTTTGATTATTAACATAGCCCTTAAGATTAAGCTCTTGGCCGCGATGAAGAGCAAAATGGAGATGCTTTCTTTCGCCGTCAGTTTCCGAGGTATTGCCCGCGCCTAAGATCCCGATTGATTGGTCGCGACTTACTGAAGTGTTATTTTTGACTAAAGAACTTGGTTTAAGATGGCCATAGACAGCGATATAAACTCCATCATTAATGATATGTCTGATGGCAATTACGCCGCCATAACCATTTGCCGTGCCGGAAAAAATTACTACTCCGTCGGTAATTGCTTTAACCAATACTTCATCAGTTATTTCCTCAAATTCTATATCAACGCCGGTATGATAGCCAGTGAATTTTTCCGGCTGAACAGGTGAAGTTTGGGGGGTAATGTAAATGCCAAAGGGTTTTTTGGTGATACGTTGTTTAAATTCTTTAACCGGCGTCGTTAACTGACTTAAATTTTTATCAGTCTTTTTTTCCTCGCTATTTGGTTTTTGGTCATCATTAAGGTTGGCGGCTGGCCCAATTTTATTAATTGATCTGATTTGGCAGCCAGTCGCCGTTAGGCTAATAATGGTAATTAAAATAATTTTTTTTACCGTATTTTTTTAATGTGGAGCACAACTTTATTAGTGATTTTAGTATAGCAAAAAACCCGACGAGATGGCACCCGTCAGATTTTTCGCTTTTATAAAGCGTCCGCCGCCGCGTTTCGCACCGCTATTCGGATTAATCATTATAAAAATAATAAAACCTTATTGATTACCAAAAAATCGGTCTCTTAAAGTAGCCGATTTTTTTGGTTTTTAGTGACAACAATTTAGATCTTTTTAACTTTGACTGCGGCTGGACCTTTTTGACCTTCGCTGACTTCAAAGCTGACCATATCGCCTTCACGGAGATCGCTGAAAGCAACTCCGTCAAGTTCATTAGCGTGAAAAAACAGATCTTTTTGTTCGCCTGCTTGGCTGATAAAACCGAAATTTTTGTCAGTCACCAACTTTTTAATAGTTCCTTGCATAAAATAGTAGAAATAAAGTGAATTATAAGTGTAGTTAGAAGAAATTCGACTTTATTTCTAGCTAAACTAGACACGCAGATTGTCAGCGAAAAAACTTTAAATGATAATTTTCCGCCTTCAATCTAACGTAGGTAGTCTAGCACGTTATGCCAAAAATGTCAATTTTAAAATAAATTTTGGCGGTTTTATGCAATCTATTCAATTTTAATTATCATACATTCAACTTCTTTTTCTTTTGACCGAATCTTTATTTTATCGCCGGTTTTGTGCCCCATTAAAGCCGAACCTAATGGCGAATTATGAGAAATGATTCCTTTTTGGGGATTAGTTTCTGAAGAGCCTAAAATTAAATAAGTTTTTTGTTTGTCGCCGATTTCAATCGTCACCCTGCTGCCGAGCTGAATAATTTCTGCGTTTTTGTTTGGCTTAATAATTTTAGCGCCGCTTAAAATAAATTCTAATTTAGAAATTTTGTCATTAATTCCCCGCAGATGGCCTTTGGCAATTTGATAAGCGGCATTTTCGGACAAATCACCCATTTCCGCTAACCGATGCATTTCTACCGCGGCCTGCGGCCGACTAAATTTTTTTAGTTTTTCTAATTTATCTTTAAGCTCCCTGAATTTTTCTTCAGTTAAATGTAGGTCAGGTTTTAAGTGAGTGTATTTACCCGGTTTTCTAATTGGTACGCGCATATATTTTTTACTACCACTTCATTTTACCAAAAAACCACCTCATCGGCGATTTTTTGATTCGACCCTTTCGGGTCTAGAACTATTCCGGTCATGGCCCCTCGGGGTCACTCAATAAAATTTTCTCTTGGTAGGGCCACGGGGTATCCTTCACTTCGTTTCGGAATACCTGATCCGTATCGCTTACTTATCCTTCTTCAAGGCTACGGAATTAACTAAACGTTTATACATAAATGCTTTACCAGAACCTAACTTTAAATATTTTTCAAAATTTTTAGCTAAATTAATATCTTCGAATGCCAAATAGTAAATTAATTTCCATGGTGTGTATGGTTTAGTTGAAAAAACTCATCCGGCATTATGCAATAGAATCCTTCTTTTCAAATCCTCGGTGTATCCCACATAAAAATTGTTTGATTTTGCGCTATGTAAAACGTATACATAATACATAGTTTTTTAAATTGGTTTACCATTCCGTCGTCCTGCGTGGAGGCTTCGGAACGACTTGGCGAAGAGATGGTCAAACCATTCCGTAGCCTTGGCGAAGGATGGTAGGGTTAACAGGAATAGAACTTTTTAACGACTATTTTAGGTCAACCCAGACATTTTTATTTTTTAAAAAGTGGCTCACTAGAGCCTATACCATCTAGGTTGCCCCCTAAAGGGCTTAAATGCGCGGATAATTAAGCAATATATTCTAAATTTTAAAAAAATGTTAGAATAAATCTATGATTATAGATAGCCATATCCACATTTCAATAATTACCAAGGGAGATAATAGTTTTGAGTTAGCAAAACAAAGACTTTTAGAAGAAATGAAAACAAATAAAGTAGCGCAAGCAATTGTCATCCCTGATAATGAACCAAACCCCAAATGCGCAAACCTTGACGCTGTTATTGAATTAACAAAAAACGAGCCAAAATTAGCCATGATTGCCACTTTAAAAGCTGATGAAATTAATGATGGTAATTTAAAAAAAATCGATAAATTATTTTTGAAAAAGCTGGCTCTTGGTTTTAAAATCTTTCCTGGCCATGATCCGGTCTACCCAACCGACCAAAGGTGGCAGCCGGTTTATAAACTTTGCCAAAATTATAATCTGCCATTGATTATCCATACCGGCATTAACAGCGGCAATAGGTCAGTGGCTAAATATAATGATCCAAAACATATTGTAAAAGTCGCCAGGGATTTTAAAAACCTTAAAATAATAATTGCTCACTACTTTTGGCCTGAACTTGACTACTGTTTTAAAACAACGGCCGGCTTTGATAACATCTATTTTGATACTTCAGCTTTAGCTGATCCTGAAATAATCAGGGAAAGTGGTGGGATTAAAAAAATCAGAGAAATTTTAACTAAAACGGTCAGACGCCGATCCGGTAGCGTCTTATTTGGCACCGATTGGCCAATTTGCAGTTTTAAAAAACATATTGACTTAATCAATTCTCTGCCCATTACTTCAGGAGAAAAACAAAATATCTTTTCCCATAATGCTGAATTTGTATTTGGGCTAAAAAAATAAAAAAAGACCGAGGACTCAATTCGGAATGAAATGAATCCTCGGCGGTTGGCAGGTACCCCAAATTTAAGACACGGTGTCTACATGATATAATGGGTATGAAAGGAGAAATTTATGCCCAAAGGA
>MHII01000038.1:0-14652 GCA_001817425.1 Candidatus Buchananbacteria bacterium RIFCSPHIGHO2_02_FULL_39_17
AAATTTATTATTAAATATTTAAGAAAGGCGATGACAGGCGGGTTTAAGTTTTGAGATTGAGCGAGTGCCGAGCGTAAGCGAGGCGCGAGCGAGAAGACAAAGCCTCGGCTGAGTCAACTTAAATTGAAAAAGTGCCTAGAAAAAGTCAGCGGTCTGTATTATTGGTAACCGTACCGTAAACCGACACAGGTGGGCGGGCATAAGTGTGCCAAGGTGAATGAGAGAATCCTCGTTTAGGAACTCGGCAAAATAACGTCCGTAAGTTAGCAATAAGGACTCCCCGATTTTACATCGGGGCGCAGCTAAAGATCTCAAGCGACTGTTTACCAAAAACTTAGGTCCCTGCGAAAGCGCAAGCTGATGTATAGGGGCTGATGCCTGGCCAGTGTCAGAACGTTAAGGGGAGAAGTGATCCGTTGCTTCGCAACGGGAATTTTGAATTTTAAAACTCGAATTTTGAATCAATTTTTAATATTCAAATATTAGAATATTGAATCAAAATTAAAAATTCGAATTTCCGCTGCGGAGCAGCGGCGCAGCTTCAAACCGAAGCGCTGATGAACGCCGGCGATAACTATAATCGTCCTAAGGTTTTGCTCTTAATTTTCGAGAGCAAAAGGACTGGGACGATTATATCGAAGATTCGCTGCCTCATTTCACTGCAAAGTGAAATTGGTCCATAAAATACTTAGCTGTATGCTGGAAAGTTGACAGAGATAATTAAATATGGTAATATTTTACCATAGATTAAAATTATCCTATGTCAACCAATCAGCAGGAAAGTCTAAAAATTAAAAGCTGGATTGTTGGGTTTACTGATGGAGAAGGTTGCTTCTCGGTTAGTATAATCAAAAATTTGACAACCAAAACCGGTTGGCAAATTTTTCCTGAATTTGTGATTACGCAAGGTGAAAAAAGCTTAAAGGTGATACAAAATATTAAAGATTATTTCAACTGCGGTCAGATTTATATTAATCGCAGAAAAGATAATCATAAAGAAAATCTTTGTCGCTATTGCGTAAGATCAATTAAGGATTTAGACGAAAAAATTATTCCTTTCTTTAAGAAGAATAGATTAAGAACAGCAAAATTTAATGATTTTAAGAAATTTTGTTTGATCCTTAAATTAATGAAACGAAAAAAACATTTGACCCAAGAAGGAATAAAAAAAATCGCTAAAATTATTCAGGAAATGAATAGAAAAATTCCAGCTAGATTTTTAGAATCCTCAGAGACTAAACGCTAAGCTCCCGATTTTAAATCGGGATGAAGATATAGTCCAAAGCCTCAAGGAAGCTAGAGCGAAATTCCTTGTCGGGTAAGTTCCGACCTGCACGAATGGCATAACGACTTGAGAACTCTCTCAACGAGGAACTCAGTGAAATTGCAAGTCCAGTGAAGATGCTGGGTACCCACAGCTGGACGAAAAGACCCCGTGAAGCTTTACTACAACTTGATATTGGATTATTATTTCACCTGTTCAGAATAGGTGGGAGGTCGTGTTCTGCTGACGCAGAACACTAAATTCAAAATTCAAAAATCAAAAGTCAAAATTATAGAGTCCCGCCTACGGCGGGATGGAATAATTACTTAAACTTTTGAGATTTGAGACCTACCCGTCAATGCCTGCCAAAAAATTTTAGTGAAACAATTTAGGTTTATTCGGACTAAAATTTATTATTAAATATTTAAGAAAGGCGATGGCAGGCGGGTTTAAGTTTTGAGTTTAGGACGCGTCCGCAGGACGCGGCCGTCAGTGAGATACCACCCTGGTGTTTTGATAATTCTAATCTAGCCCCCTGAACCGGGGGAGGAAACAGTATCTGGTGGGTAGTTTAACTGGGGCGGTTGCCTCCTAAAAGGTAACGGAGGCGTTTACAAAGGTTGGCTAGGTTCGGATGGAAATCGAACCGATAGTGTAAAGGCACATGCCAGCTTTACTGCAAGACTTACCAGTCGCGCAGTTACGAAAGTATAACTTAGTGATCCGACCGTACGAGATAGGACGGCGGAAGCTCAACGGATAAAAGCTACTCCGGGGATAACAGGCTAGTCTGGTCCAAGAGTCCACATCGACGACCAGGTTCGGCACCTCGATGTCGGCCCATCGCATCCTGGGGGTGAAGAAGCTCCCAAGGGTTTGGCTGTTCGCCAATTAAAGCGGTACGCGAGCTGGGTTCAGAACGTCGTGAGACAGTAGATTCGTGCTGTCTATAAATTCGGCTATATGCTGGAAAATCCGAGAATCTTATGATACTCATCCATAAAAATTGGGTAGTGAAAATTCATAAGTGCGGACAATCAGCAGGAAACTTAATAATAGTTTGTTATTAATAATATTATTTATGTTATTGCTAACAAAATTGTCGAGAGCGGCTTCTAATAAAAAAATTATATTATTAGAAGCGTTAAAATAGTAGTGATTGTAAATACAGTAGTGGTTTATAATAACCAATCTACATAAATTATTGCCGCAGACTCGAATTATTATGAATCCTCAGAGACTATACGCCGAAATTCCGATAAAAATCGGAAATAAGATATAGTCCGAACTGCATGGCGACATGCAGATTCCGGCAGAAATTGTCGGAACGCCATAGAGCAATTGATGTTTTAAGATATGGTTTTGCAAAGTAACAGATTGTCGGTCTCCTATCCACTGTGGGCGTTGAAATTTGAGGGGGCTCATTTTTAGTACGAGAGGACCAAAATGAATAAACCTCTAGTGTACCAGCTGTCCTACCAAGGGCACAGCTGGGTAGCTACGTTTAGTTTAGATAAGCGCTGAAAGCATATAAGCGCGAAGCTGTCCCCAAGATTAGATTTCGTTATAGGCTCCCGGGAGACGACCGGGTTGATAGGCGGTAGGTGTAAGGCCAGCAATGGCTTGAGCCGAGCCGTACTAATAGCCAATTTCTATTTAACCACAAGAATTGGGATTACATAATAATTTTGAATTTCGAAATTCGAATTTTGATTCAATTTTGAATATTTTAATATTAGAATTTGAATCGTAATTAAAAATTCAAAATTCTGATTTAAACTAAAAGTCATTAGAAACCGCTTTACTCCACATTTTGTAGAGTAAAGTCTTTCTGGTGGTTTTAGCGAGAGAGCAACACCTGTTCCCCCGCCTACGCTCCTCACTTCATTCGGAGCTTCGGCGGGCGGGGCATCCCTTAACTTTTTTGATAAGTTACATTGTCCTGGTGATTCTAGCGACAGGGTCACACCCGATCCCATCCCGAACTCGGAAGTTAAGCCTGTCAGCACCGATGATACTTTTATAGGGAAAGTAGGTCATCGCCAGGACTATGTAACTTATTTTTTATTAGGGAAAGTTGAGGTCGCCTATGGCGACCGAAATCCGCCTCTGGCGGATAGGTCAGCGCCAGGACTATGTGGCTTATTTTTGTTATTTCAGCAACGACTTGTCCCGCCCTACTTGACACTTTTTAGGAAAAATAATAGGGTCTATATTAAGGAGAGACAGTGAATGAAATTAAAAGGAGGTATGTATGCGTAAGATGTCTAATGCAACAGCGATACATCAATACATGCGGATCTTGAATCAAGAAGGAAAGGGTGCGGCCGAGAAATTTTTTCTTTCCTTGTTGGTTAAACAGCGGACTCGGATTGAACCAGATTTAAATCTGCTGGTGAATTTGCGTCGGGTACGTCGGTCACGATCAGCTCGGCCCTCAAAAGCCTTAGAACCGGAGGCAATAAAACGCATTGTTAAAAAAGTGGGGGATCGTTTTGATCCGATACCTAAATTAGTGTTGGCGGCTTACCGCCTCGCTCCGACGCCGGAGATTCGGCGGGCGATTCTGCAAGCGGTTCCCAAAGGACGCCGAAAAGAAATTGAACAACTACTCCAATCTATTGACCAAAAAAATCAGGAGTAGTTAATGATAGTTTTGATCAGGACGGCTTAGCCAACCGTTCTCTTTTTTATTTTTCCGCGGTATACTGTTATCTATGCGATTTATTATCACTAAAAATTATCAGGAGTTGTCTCAAAAAGCGGCTGATTTGGTAATTAAACAAATTAAGCAAAAGCCAAATTCGGTTTTGGGATTAGCAACTGGCAGCACGCCGTTAGGCTTATATCAAAATTTAGTTAAAGTATATAAACAGGGGAGCATTGATTTTAAAAAAATTACTACTTTTAATTTAGATGAATATTACGGCTTGGCGCCGACTGATAAACAAAGTTATCACTATTTTATGTGGCATAATTTGTTTTCCAAAATTAACATTAATCCCAAAAATATTTTTATCCCTGATGGTTTAATTAAAAAAAATCAATTAAAAATTTATTGCCAAAATTATGAAAGAGAAATTAAAAAACATGGCGGTATTGATTTACAGATTTTAGGCCTTGGCCAAAATGGCCATTTAGGTTTTAACGAACCAGGCTTTAATTTTAATTCAAAGACTCGTTTGGTTAACCTGACTAAAACCACTATTTTGGCTAACAGCCGATTTTTTAACAATAAAAAAATCATGCCCAGGCAAGCTGTTACTATGGGTTTGAAAACAATAACTCAAGCTAAAAAAATTATTCTTTTAGCGTCTGGAGAAAACAAAGCCAAAGTTATTGCTTTAGCCGTAAAAGGTCAAGTGACGGCAAAAGTCCCAGCTTCAATTTTGCAAAAGCACAAAAATACTACCTTTATTTTAGATCAAAAAGCAGTGAGTTTGCTTTAAATTTAGCGAAAAAATATTAAACGCCTTTGCCCTAGGCGTTTTTAATTAATATCCACCAAGCACTGATTTGACATTTAATTTTGTATGATATAGTATGATAATATGACAAGTAAACTTGTCATCCTGAGGCCGAAAGGCCGAAGGATCTCATTAAAGAGATTCTTCAGCTGCTTCGCTCCTTCAGAATGACAAGACATAAATTTTATGGATCGTTCTCGCTTAACCATTACTCTTAAAAAAGAAATTTTAAAGCAACTCGATGAATATATCGACGGCGCGCGGATTCGCAACCGATCGCATGCGATTGAATATGTTTTGTCCAAATATTTCGCGCCGAAAATCCAGACGGCTTTAATTTTAGCCGGTGGCCAAGGTTTAAAAATGCGGCCGTTCACTTATGAAATGCCCAAAGCGATGATTCCGGTTAACAGCCGGCCGATTTTGGAGCATATTATTGAGAATTTAAGGCGCTATGATGTTAGAGATTTAATAATTTCTATTGGCCATCAAGGGGTAAAAATCAAGCAGCACTTTGGCGATGGTTCAAAATTCGGGGTAAAGATTTTTTATTTAGAGCAGGGTAAAAACCAAACCGGCACGGCGGCACCGGTCTTGCAAGCCAAAAAAATATTAGGCCAAAAACCTTTTATTGTTTATTACGGTGATGTTTTGGCGAATATTGATTTAGACGATTTGATTGATTTCCATTTGGCTAACAGCGATTTAGCCACCATTGCTTTGACTTCTGTCAACCGTTCTAGCAATTGGGGCGTGGTGCGCCTGCAAGGCAACCGGATTTATTCTTTTTTGGAAAAGCCGGATGAGCGCAAAGACTTGTCGCATGTGATTAACGCCGGCATTTATATTTTCCAGCCTAAAATTTTTGATTATTTAAAACCGGAAACTAAGCGGCTGGAAAAAGAAGTTTTTCCCAAGCTTGTTGAGCAACGAAAATTGTTTGGCTATCTGTTTGCGGGGCAGTGGTTTGATGTTGGTAATCCGGAAATTTATCAGCAAGCAGTTAAGGCGTGGCGATAGTTTCGAAGCACAAAATTAGTTTTTCATTTTAAAATTAAAAAACTAATTTTGCTCTTTGATTTTTGTCGAACCTTTACAGCTAGTTATGTCCAATCGGTCAGGAGGGATAACTGATGCCAAAATACAATCAGGCGGCATTAGAAACTTTATTAAGTGGAATTGCCAGCCAATACCTAAGTCGAGAAGTTGTTCTGGTGTGGTTTTCTCGGTCTCATTTCAGCAGCTTAGCTTGTTTTCGTTTAGTTGATCAGGCAACAAAGCCGGGCGTGGTGGTGAAAACGATTATGCCTTGGTACTTAGATCAACTTGATACGGTCCAGCGAGGTGAAGTGGCAAAACTTTGGATAGAAGCTACGATGCACTTTCGGAACTTACTAACGCAGCATGGCGTGCCGGTTGCCAAAGATTATCGTTGTTTTTGCCAAGACGGATATGTTTATCATCTCTCTTCGGAGGAAGGCAGATCCGGCGAGGAATTTGTCCAGTCGTTGTCACCAGTAGCACGAGCGCAAGCTATTCGCCTCATTCTTGAAGCGATCACTGGTGTCTTGCGTCAACAAAATTCGCCTTTAGTTGGCCTAGATCCGCAACTTTCGAATTTTGGTTTTAGGCAAACGCCGCTTGGATTGAAAGTGTCTTATCTTGATGTTTTTCCTCCATTGTGCTGGTTTCAGGGTCGTTATTTGGTTCATTACCCCAATCCCACTGATTCAGGAATTATTGAATCAGAGCTGAATCGTAAATTTCGGCTGTTGGGTATACTACGGCGGATGAGATTTTCCATCATGGCAATAGATCTCGGTTTGGAAGAAATTTTTTTTAACGAACTGTCGGCAGTTTTAGGCAATTCGCTTTTGGCCGAGACAATGGGATTTTTCAATTCTTTGCCTGACGCTTCCGTCAAAAACAGTTTTGACCATGCCGCAGTGAAGGATTCAATCTTGCGGCTTCAGCCAGATGGCCAAGGCATTGATGCGATCAGGGAATTTGGCGTTCGCTTGGCTAGCCGTTACACTGAACGTTCGCGGACGGATTTTTTGGCTGATGTCTTTGATCTCAGCCGTAAGGACCAATCGCCTGGTTTTGAAGAGCCCCACTTGGTCAGGTTCGAAAAATTACAAAAAAGGCTCGTGAGCCTTTTGTGATTTGACTTCGCATTTTTTTGCGGAGTCTTTTTTTTATGATAATTCAAGGATTAGCGGATAATGGTCTGATGCCCAGTCGGTAGTTTGATTTTTTATAATTTTAATTTTATTGACTTGATCAATTATCGTTTGATCGACAAAAGCGTAGTCTAATCTTAATTTTGTTAGATGATTAATGTCACGACAATTTTTAGTCGGGACTGAATAATAAATTTTTTTTTCGGGGTGAAATGCCTTAAAAGCATCAATTAGTCCAGCGGTAATAAATTTTTTAATTACTTTTTTTTCCAATTTTTCCTTGCCAAATTTATCAATTTTTTTTCTTTTTAATTCAATAAAAAGCTCTTTGTCGTTATAATCATCTTGTGGCGATAAAGAATTAAAGTCCCCTAAGACTATTGGACTTTTTGTTTTTTTGGTGAGACCGATGATTTTTTTTGCTTCAATTATTCTTTTAGTTTCATTTTTTGAGTTAAGGTGGATGCCAAAAATGGTAAAATTTTTAAAATCAGCTCTTAGTACCGAATGATGAAAATTATTTTTATATTTTATAATTTTTTTTGGTTGGATATTGGTCAAAAGGCCGAGATGATGTTTAGTGTTTGACGGCGATAAAAAATAATATTTAAAATTGGTTTTTTTGGCAAATGATTTAAGCTCAAAAGTGGCGCGCCAATTCCAAGCTTCCAAAATTACAGCCATATCCGGCCTTAAATCTTTGAAGATTTGAATTAATTTTGGCCAACGGCCAAAAAGATTATTTCCATCTTTGCCGCCATGGTCAATATTATAAAGTAGAATTCTCATATTTATAAGTTATCACTATTTTCATAATTTAGCAAATTATCATTTTTATTTTTGACAAATTAATATATATTTTTTAGCTAAATTTAGCCATTATTTATACTTATCCACAATTTTTGTAGAAAAAAAGTTGACAATAATCAATCAGTCTAATATAATGGGTTTATGTTAGAAAACATCCTGCAAAAAATTGGTTTAAGCGATAAGGAAATTAAGGTTTATTTGGCTTGTTTAAAATTAGGACCATCGCCAGTGCGGAAAGTGGCGCAAGTGGCTGAAATCAACCGCGGCACGACTTATGACATTTTGCGCGCTTTAATCAAATTAGGATTAGTCAGCTATTTACATCAAGACAAGCATCAGTATTTTATCGCCGAAGACCCCGCTAAATTAAAAGACGCTTTAGAGCAAAAGCAGGAACAGCTGGAAAAAACTAAAACAGAAATTGACCAAATTATTCCGCAATTAAAATCAATTTATAATCTGGCTGGCGAAAAGCCAGTGGCCAAATTTTATGACGGCGAAGCGGGGGTTAAAACCATCTTGCAAGATGTTTTAAGCGCCTGCGGCAAGAGTGGTGAAAAGCAGTATCATGTTTATTCGTCAGCGACGATCAAAAAATATCTTTATCGGGTTTATTCAAATTTTTCCAAGGATCGGATTAGCGCTGGCATTAAAGTCAAAGTTATTTCCATTGGTCCGGGGGGCCAAACCGTCGGTTTAGACGAGCGCAAGTGGTTGTCGCAGGAAACCGGGGCGCCGACTTACACTATTATTTATGCCGGAAAAATCGCGATGATTGCCGTTGATTCGGAAAATCATCCCATTGGCATTTTGATTGAAGATAAAAACATTTTTCAAACTCAAAAAATGATATTTGAATTTATTTGGAGCAAATTATAGATAAATTATAAAAGATAAAATGAAAAAATTAAACGATAAAAACAATCAAGGAGGGCTTAATATGCCAAAGGTCGGAAGCAAAGTTTCGGTTGTCGTGTTAGCCGCTGGAATGGGCAAGCGAATGGGGAGTGATTTGCCGAAAGTCTTATTACCACTAAAGAGTCGTATTCTAATTCATTACTTGTTAGAAGCGATTAAGCAATCAGGCGTTTGTGAGCGGCCGGTAATTGTGGTTGGTCAAAAAGCCGAAAAAGTCAAAGAAGCCTTGGGTTCAACTTACGACTATGTTTTTCAGGCCGAGCAATTAGGGACCGGACACGCCCTCGCCCAAACCAGAGATTTTTTGGCGGGTAAGGCCAAGAACATTTTAGTTCTTTATGGCGATATGCCGCTGGTGACCGCGGAAACGATTCAACGACTGGCTGAAGTTCATCAAAAAGAAAATGCGATTTTGACCATGACAACAGTTCAGGTGCCGGATTTCAATGACTGGCGAGCGATTTTCTACGACTATGGCCGGATTATCCGCGATGATAAGGGACGGCTGGTGAAAAACGTGGAAAAGCGCGACGCAACGCTTGAGCAATTAGCCATTACCGAAGTTAACCCCAGTTTTTATTGCTTTGACGCGGATTGGCTTTGGCAAAATATTGGTCAGCTCGGCGCGGAAAATGCGCAGAAAGAATACTATTTAACCGATTTGGTCGGTTTGGCCTGCAAGCAAGGCCAAAAGATTGCGACGGTGGCAATTAATCCGCCGGAGGCGCTGGGGGCCAATACCGTTGAACAATTGAGATTACTCTCGACTTTAGTTGGCTAAGGCTAGAGGGGAAGGTTAAATTGAAAGATTTTCCCCTCTAGATTTTTTAAGAAATTTTTAAATCAATGATTATTTTTGATCTAGACAATACACTGTTTAATACGCCGCTTTTGAAAAAAGATTTTGAGCGTATTTTTTCAAAACACAAGCTTTCCGGTCCCAAATTTTGGCAGACCTTTTATTCGGCTTATGATATTAAGCCGAAAGCTAAGGGTTGTTATAGCATTGATAAGCATTTTTTGGCCCTAAGTAATTTTTTTAAACCCAAAGAGAAAATAAAAATCAAAAAAGAATTAATCAAGGCGATTCATTGCCGCGGTCGCGGCTATCTTTATCCCGATGTCATTCCGACCTTAAATCGACTAAAGCAAAATAAAAAGCCAATTTATTTAATTACAAAGGGAGAAAAAGATTTTCAGAATTTGAAAATTAAAGCCACTAACATTGGATCATATTTTAGAAAAATTTATATAGTCAAAAATGATAAAGTCCCAGCTTTTAAAAAAATTGTCAAAAATTTATCAGCCGTGAGTGTCAATGATCGTTTAGAGGAATTATTATTGGTTAAAAAACAGTTACCAAAAGTTAAGAGTATATTTATCAAAAGAAAGCATCAGAAAATAAAAAAAGGATTGGTGCCACCAATTCTGAATTTGAAACAGATTTTTCGTTCCTTATAATTTAGGACTTGTACCCGCGACAGGAGGGAGGGAAGAAGATGAATTACGAAGTCGTAGTTGGTTTTTCGGTTAATCCGGAGATTTCTTGGACTAAAGTGCCGGCGTTTCGGGCGGGCCAAAAGTTGTCCGCTCAAGCCGAGGTTGCTATTTCCGGCACATCTCTGGACGTTTGTCTTGGGGTACAGGCTTGCGGTAGTCGCCCCTTGTTAATTGGCGCAGTTGGCCTTAACGATCCTTTCAATATGGTTATTGAAGTAGGTCTACAAAAACAAGACATTGCTCATTTGCTGTTGCCGGTGAGAAAAAGGACTTGTTTAGCCAGCATTGAGCCAGAAACTGAACGGCACTTATCCTTTAAGCCGCCGGTCGTCAAGGTCGAGCCAGCAATTGTTGAATCGGCTTTGAAAAATGCTAAGCCCGAATTTCAGGTCGTGACTGGTTTGATGTCAGACCGAAACGAGATTGCCTTAGCTGAAACACTGTTAGCCAATGGGTATGGGATTAAAGTGCTTAATCCGCGCGAAGCTTTAACCGCAGACAAGAAGACGTTTGAACGAGTGGCGGCCTTGGCTGATTGGTTGTTTCTCAATCGCTTTGAAGCGGCCGCTTACCTTGACTGTCAGCCCAATGAGTTGACGTTGGAATCCTTGAAGTCATTTTTGGCTTTAGGGGTCAAAAAGGTCATTGTCACTTGCGACGGTGACGGCGCTTTGGCCGCTGACTGCAATGGTTGGTCAGTTCAGATGCCCTCGTTTCACTTCGGTGAGAAAGTCGGTGACAAGGGTGCGGGCGATTGCCTTTTAGGTTTCTATCTAGGTTCTTTGATTAAGGGCTATTGTCTAAATGACGCTTTCCAGTTAGCAATTATTGCCGCTGGAATCAAAGTGACCCGGCCTGGAACGACCAATATCCCGTCCTTTAAGGAGGTTTTAGCGCAAGTTGCACTTAAAGAGGTTGGCTAAGAAGCTCACCTCTTTTTTATTTCCCAAAATCTTTTCAAAATGATAAAATCTAATAGCTATGAGAATAATTGCCGATTTACATTTGCATTCCAAATACGCCAGGGCTTGTTCCAAAGATTTAGATTTGGAGCATAATGTTATTTGGGCGAAGAAAAAGGGAATTGATTTGGTCGGCACCGCGGATTTTACCCACCCGTATTGGTTTAAAGAATTAAAAGAAAAATTAGTTGAAGAAAAATCCGGATTGTACAAACTGAAAGGCACCGATGGTAAAGTGCTTTTTATGCTAACCACTGAACTTTCCTGCATTTATTCACAGGGCGGAAAAGTTCGGCGGATTCATTTGTGTGTTTTTGTGTCTGACTTAGATACCGTGGCTAAGATTAATGATGCCTTAACCAAACGAGGTGTTAACCTGAAAGCGGATGGTCGGCCGATTATGGGCCTTTCGGCCATTGAACTGACAAAGATTATTTTAGAGATTAATCCCAAATCTTTGATTATTCCCGCGCACGCCTGGACGCCGTGGTTTTCGGTTTTTGGCTCTTACTCCGGCTTTGATACCTTAGAGGAATGTTTTGGTGAAATGACTAAATACATTTACGCCATTGAAACTGGTCTGTCGTCTGATCCAGCGATGAATTGGCGGTTTTCGGCTTTGGATAAAATCACTTTAATTTCTAATTCTGACGCTCATTCCTCGGCAAATTTGGGCCGGGAAGCGAATGTCTTTGAAATTTTAGAAAATAAATTAAGCTACGCTGAAATTTATCGGATTATTAAAGAAAAAGACAAAAAAAGTTTTTTATACACCATTGAATTTTTTCCTGAAGAAGGTAAATATCATTTTGATGGCCATCGGACGTGCAAAATTTCTTTTTCGCCAAGCCAGAGTAAAAAAAATAAAGGCATTTGTTCGGTTTGCCAAAAGCCGTTAACCATTGGGGTTTTAAATCGGGTGGAAGTTTTGGCCAATCGGCCCGAAGGTTTTAAATTAGAGACTATTCCTTATAAAAGTTTAGTGCCTCTGCCCGAAGTCATTGCCGAAGCCCTTGATTTGGGCAAAACATCCAAAAAAGTGAACGCGATTTATGAAGATTTGATTAGCAAAGGTAGCAGTGAATTTAAAATTTTATTGGATTTGTCTTATGATGAACTGGCAAAGATCGCGCTGCCGGAAATTGTTTTAGCCATCAAAAATATCCGTGAGGGTAAAGTCAAAGCCATTCCCGGCTATGACGGCGAGTATGGGGTGATTAAAGCTTTGGATGGAATAGAAAAGATTAAGCCGGCGCAGAAAAGCTTGTTTTAATTTTTTAAATAAAAAAGAGGTGAGATTTTTTATTCCACCTCTCCTTTTTTAATAATTAACCCAACGCGGTTGGCAAAAACATTAGCGTCAACAACGCCTTTGGCAATGGTTTCGATAAACCGTTGGTTTTTGCCAAAACCAATCACTTCCGCTCGGACATAAGCGCCGAGTTTCAATTTTAAGCCTTTATCGCCGGGATTAATAAAAACCAAGCTTTTATTGAAGCGCCCGACGAATTTACGTCTTTGATAATCGTGGCGATCGGTAATTTCAAGATAGAATTGGTCGCCAATATTAATGGCTGGTCGCAAAAATACTTGTTGGGTGCCGTCATTAAGTATCCGACCAATGCCGGTTACAATGACTCTAAAGGTTTTTTGTAACCCAGTTGCTTCGGCTGAATCAATGTCGCGTTGGTTAATACCCCGTAGATAAGCGGTGTAAACCCGGCCGTGTTGGTCTTCCAGATAAAAACCTAGAGATGGCGGGCAGCTTTCTTTGGGTGGCGGAATGAAATTTGGTTTAATGGCAAGAATGGTGTTACTACTGGCACTTAGTCTTGAGACTTTGGTCCGGATCCATTTCGGCCCTTGACGCGTTTGTGGTTCGGTAATTTCCGAGTTGATCATCTTGTTTTTCCTTTTAGTTGGGGTTGGCGTTAAAGAACAAGATATAAAAAAACAGACAGGTTGCCTTATTCTAATACCAACTTAATTTTTTGTCAAGATTTCTACATTGTCCCGACAAACTTTTGGACTCGAGCGGATTTTTACCCCGCACCTTTTGGACCCGAGCGGATTCGAACCGCTGACCTCCACATTGCAAATGTGGCATTCTAACCAGCTGAACTACGGGCCCAAAAGGTGCGGGGCGAACCTCCGACCCCCGCCCTAAATCCGAAAAGGTTTTTAAAATTTTCAAGTTTTTATCTCGGAAACGGCTTGCGCCTAACTTTAAGAAATATTTGAGTTTTGTGAATGATTTAGGGCGGGGCAGGCCTCCGCATTGCAAATGCGGCGTTCTAGCCAGCTGAACTACGAGCCCAAAAGTTTGTCGAGGATCCCGACTCCCGCAAAGCGGGACGTCGGGACAAATGCGGCGCTCTACCACTAAACTACAGGCCTATTGATAACATTTAACAGTTAACAATTTACAATTAACATTTATAATAACTGGAAAAAAATGTAGTTCTGTTAACTGGTTCTCGATCTCTTAATTAACTTGATTAACTCTAAATTTACTCGCTTTATTTAATGCTTGGGATAAACAGGCGAACAATGGCAGTTAAAACATTATTAACCAAATTAGTGACTACTAAAAAACCGACAACGGTAACTAAAATCCCGATTAGTTTATAAGCTAACCGACTGCCGCCTTCGGTGCCTAAGTATTTTTCTGCACTGGGGATCGGGCCAACGTTTCGGTAAATCCACTCGGCCTTGATGGTAACGACCGCGCCAATGGCGGCAATAATGAGACCAAAGATAATACGACCGAACATAGTTTGAAAATTTTTAATTTTGAATTTTTAATTTCGATTCAAATTCTAATATTAGAATATTCAAAATTGAATCAAAATTCGAATTTCGCTATTGAAATTTATTTAGTGGGTTCGACCCCCACCCTGGCGGGGCAGGCCTCCTCGGCTCGCCCCGCACTTTTTATAATTTTATTCAAATCTATGGATGGTGTAGGAGTCGAACCTACGACCTTCTCGGTGTAAACGAGACGCTCTAACCAGCTGAGCTAACCATCCTTGATTTAATAATATTTATTTGATTATATGCCTAAAATTTTATATAAAGTGCGGGGTGAATAAACGAGACGCTCTAAACCAACTGAGCTAGTTGCCCATGCCCAAATTTAGGCGGGTGGATAAACCAAGTGCTTTACTGTTGAGCTAACTGTCCAAAACATAATTAGAAAATGCGGACAGGGAGATTCCCCGCACCAAAACCCGCGACGAGAGATTTATTTGATGAAAAATTAATTGGCGCGGAGTCGCCTACGGCTCGCTTTATTTAAAATCAAAATGTGTCTAACGGTTTGGTGCGGGGCAGGCGAACTCCTAGTCTTATGGTCAGCGTATGCTTTTAAGTATTTTTAGAATTATGGGGATAGGGAGACTCGTCCCGATTTTTCCCAAATCTATGATTTGGTGAAAAATCGTGGATCCCGACTTCCTTATCTTAATCTTATAATAATTTGTGCATCGGGAAACTCTCAACTTAGTTTGTCTTCAAGATTGGTGCTCTATTCTGAAAATAGTTCGAAC
>MHII01000038.1:15681-15823 GCA_001817425.1 Candidatus Buchananbacteria bacterium RIFCSPHIGHO2_02_FULL_39_17
CAATCTGTGCCGCGGCACGAGTAGGTCCGAAAATGCGTAAGCCATGAGATTGAAAAACATCGACTACGCCAAGCGCAAGCGGTTCGTCAGGGCCGACTACTGTCAGATTGATTGAATTCTTTTCGGCAAAACGAGCCAAGCC
>MHII01000038.1:15829-16075 GCA_001817425.1 Candidatus Buchananbacteria bacterium RIFCSPHIGHO2_02_FULL_39_17
GTCCGTGGTTTCAATCGCAATGTTTTCGGCGATATCACGAGTGCCACCATTTCCATGCGCGACATACAACTTGCCAATGCGTGGTGACTGAGCGAGTTTCCATACAAGAGCATGCTCTCTTCCACCACTACCGATAATTAAGACATTGCTGATCATAGTTTTTCCTCCATTCTTGTTAATGTGCTGTTTGTCTGTTTTAGCCATATCTATCTAAATTATAGCTTAAAAATAAAAAAACCGAAACTA